>NZ_CAMPGZ010000005.1 GCF_946885725.1 uncultured Nocardioides sp. | reverse complement strand
GCGGCGCTACGACTACCCGCGCTGGCAGTTCGTGAACCACTCCGAGCAGATCCTCGGCTGGTGCTGCGACGCGCTCGACCTGGTCGGCGTGCCCTGGCGGCGTTCCGGGCGCTGGACGGTGTCGGTGTCCACGCGCGCCGGCGTGGCGCGGCTCGACGAGCTGGTGGGACCGAAGCGCTGACTCAGCGGCGGCGGTAGGCCGGCGCCACCTCGTTGATCGCGTCGCCCATGCGATGGATCCGCAGCGCGTTGGTCGAACCGGGCAGGCCGGGTGGGCTGCCGGCGATGATGACCACGAGGTCGCCCTCGGCGACGCGGTTGACGCGCAGCAGGTTCTCGTCGACCTGGCGGACCATCTCGTCGGTGTGCTCGACCTCGGGCGCCTTGAACGTCTCGATGCCCCACGACAGCGCGAGCTGGGACCGTACGGCGGCGACCGGGGTGAACGCGATCATCGGGATCGAGCAGCGGAGGCGCGACAGCCGGCGGGCGGAGTCGCCGCTCTGGGTGAACGCGACGAGGTACTTCGCGCCGACGCGGTCGGCGACCTCGGCCGCAGCCTTGGCGATCACGCCGCCGCGGGTGCGCGGCTGCCAGTCGATCGCGGTCATCCGCTGGAGACCGTGCTCCTCGGTCGACTGGATGATCCGGGCCATCGTCTCGACGGCCTCGGTGGGGTAGTCGCCCACGCTCGTCTCGCCGGAGAGCATCACGGCGTCGGCGCCGTCGAGCACGGCGTTGGCGACGTCGGACGCCTCGGCCCGGGTCGGGCGGGGGTTGGTGATCATCGACTCGAGCATCTGCGTCGCGACGATGACCGGCTTGGCGTGCAGCCGGGCGACGTCGATGACGTGCTTCTGCAGGAACGGCACGTCCTCGAGCGGGCACTCCACGCCGAGGTCGCCGCGGGCGACCATGAAACCGTCGAACGCGTCGACGATCTCGTCGATGTTCTCGATCGCCTGCGGCTTCTCGATCTTCGCGATGACGGGGAGGAAGACGCCCTCCTCGTGCATGATCATCCGGACGTCCTCGACGTCCTTGGCCGAGCGCACGAACGACAGCGCGATGAAGTCGACGGTCAGGTGCAGCGCGAAGCGCAGGTCCTCCTTGTCCTTCTCGGACAGCGCGGGCACCGACACCGCGACGCCGGGCAGGTTGATGCCCTTGTTGTCGCTGATCGGCCCCGGCACGACGACCTTGGTGCGCACGTCGGTCCCGTCGACGACCTCGAGCACCTCGAGACGGACCTTGCCGTCGTCGATGAGGATCTGGTCGCCCGGCCCCACGTCGCCCGGCAGACCGTCGTACGTCGTCGAGCAGATCTCGCAGTCACCCGGCACGTCGCGCGTGGTGATGGTGAACTCCGCGCCCTCCTCGAGCTGGCACGGACCCGCCGCCACCTTGCCCAGACGGATCTTCGGCCCCTGGAGGTCGGCGAAGATGCCGATGGCGTGCCCGGAGGAGTCGGAGGCCTCCCGCACCATCCGGTAGACCTTCTCGTGGTCGGCGTGGCTGCCGTGGCTCATGTTCAGCCGGGCGACGTCCATGCCGGCGTCGACCAACGCGCGAATGGCTTCGGGGGTGGATGTTGCCGGACCGAGGGTGCAGACGATCTTGGCTCTACGCACCCCACGAGCCTAGCGGACTTGAACGATCCAAGCCCGGGCCCGTCACACGACGAGAGGACGCTCCGTCGGCGGGATCGGCGCCGGCAGCGTGGTCGAGCCGCGCAGGTGCTTGTCGACACCCGCGGCCGCCGCGCGCCCCTCGGCGATCGCCCACACGATCAGCGACTGGCCGCGGCCCGCGTCACCGGCGACGAACACACCGGGCACCGTCGTCTCGTACGACGAGTCGCGCTTGATGTTGCCGCGCTCGTCGAGCTCGACGCCGAGCTGCGCCACGACACCCTCCGGCTCCGGGCCGGTGAAGCCCATCGCGAACAGCACCAGGTCGGCCGGGATCTCCCGCTCGCTGCCCTCGACCTCGGCGAACCGGCCGTCGCGCATCTCCACCTCGACGAGGCGCAGCGCGCGCACGTGGCCCTTCTCGTCGCCGAGGAACTCCTGAGTGGACACGGAGTAGACCCGCTCGCCGCCCTCCTCGTGCGCGGAGGAGACGCGGTAGGTCATCGGGTACGTCGGCCACGGCTGGTGGGGCGGACGCTCCTCCCCCGGCCGCGGCATGATCTCCAGCTGGGTCACGGACAGCGCGCCCTGACGGTGCGACGTACCGAGGCAGTCGGCCCCGGTGTCGCCGCCGCCGATGATCACGACGTGCTTGCCCTCGGCGGTGATCTGGTCCTCGACCTCCTCGCCGAGCGCGGCGCGGTTGGCCTGCGGCAGGAACTCCATCGCCTGGTGGATGCCGTCGAGCTCGCGCCCCTGGATCGGAAGGTCGCGCGGCACCGTCGAGCCGACGGCGAGCACGACGGCGTCGAAACGCTCGCGCAGCTGGTCGCCGGTGATCTCGCTGCCGACGTCCACGCCGGCGCGGAAGATCGTGCCCTCGCGACGCATCTGGTCGAGGCGCCGGTCGAGGTACTTCTTCTCCATCTTGAACTCGGGGATGCCGTAGCGGAGCAGCCCGCCGACCTTGTCGGCGCGCTCGTAGACCGCGACGGTGTGGCCGGCGCGGGTGAGCTGCTGCGCCGCCGCGAGACCCGCCGGGCCCGAACCGACGACGGCCACGGTGCGGCCGGTCAGCCACTCGGGCGGCTGCGGGCGGACGTAGCCGGAGTCCCAGGCCCGGTCGGCGATCGCGACCTCGACGTTCTTGATCGTCACCGGGTCCTGGTTGATGCCCAGCACACACGCGGTCTCGCACGGCGCCGGGCACAACCGCCCGGTGAACTCCGGGAAGTTGTTGGTCGCGTGCAGCCGCTCGCTGGCACCGTCCCAGTCGTCACGCCAGACGAGGTCGTTCCACTCCGGGATGATGTTGCCGAGCGGGCAGCCCTGGTGGCAGAACGGGATGCCGCAGTCCATGCAGCGCCCGGCCTGCTTGCTGATGATCGGCAGCAGCGACCGGCCAGCCCCCTCGGGGTAGACCTCGTTCCAGTCCCGCACGCGCTCCTCGACGGGGCGGCGCGCGGCGACCTCGCGACCGTGCTTCAGGAAGCCCTTGGGGTCAGCCATTTGCAGAGTCCTCCATCATGGCTGCGGACTGCGGAACGCTGTCCGCAGCTGGACGCCAGACGTGGTCAGCCATGGAGCGCCTCCATCATCTTGCTCGCGGTCTCGTCCTCGGACAGTCCGTCGGCCTCGGCCTGCTCCTTCGCAGCGAGCACCAGCTTGAAGTCGGTCGGCATGACCTCGGTGAAACGTCGTACGGCGTTGGGCCAGTCGGCCAGCAGCTCCTCGGCCACCGACGACCCGGTCTCCTCCAGGTGCCGCTTGACGAGTCCCTCGAGCTCCACGGCCGCGTCACCGTCGACGGGCGCCAGCTCGACGAGCTCCTGGTTGACCCGGCCCTCGTCGAGGTCGAGCACGAACGCCACGCCGCCGGACATGCCCGCGGCGAAGTTGCGCCCGGTCGGGCCGAGCACGACCACGCGACCGCCGGTCATGTACTCGCAGCCGTGGTCGCCGACGCCCTCCACCACCGCGGTGGCGCCGGAGTTGCGCACGCAGAACCGCTCGCCCACCTGGCCACGGAGGAAGATCTCGCCGGACGTAGCGCCGTAGCCGATCACGTTGCCGGCCACGATCTGGTCGCGTCCGTCGAACGGCGCGGAGCGGTCGGGACGCACCACGATGCGGCCGCCCGACAACCCCTTGCCGACGTAGTCGTTGGCGTCGCCCTCGAGGCGCAGCGTGATGCCGCGGGGCACGAAGGCGCCGAACGACTGTCCGGCCGAGCCCGTGAACGTGAAGTCGATCGTGCCGTCGGGCAGGCCCTCGCCCTTGTAACGCTTGGTGACCTCGTGGCCGAGGATCGTGCCGACGGTGCGGTTGACGTTGCGAATCGGCAGCTGCGCCCGCACCGGCTCACCGCGCTCCAGCGCGTCCTTCGCCAGCTCGACGAGCTGGTTGTCGACCGCCTTGTCGAGGCCGTGGTCCTGCGGGACGGTGTGCCGCCGCGCCGCGCCCTCGGGGAGCTCGGGCACGTGCAGCACCGGCGTGAGGTCGAGGCCGGAGGCCTTCCAGTGGTCGACGGCGCGTCGTACGTCGAGCATCTCGGCGTGGCCGACGGCCTCGTCGAGCGTGCGGAAGCCGAGCTCGGCGAGCAGCTCGCGGACCTCCTCGGCGACGTACATGAAGAAGTTCACGACGTGCTCGGCCTTGCCGGCGTAGCGCTCGCGCAATACGGGGTTCTGCGTCGCGACGCCGACCGGGCAGGTGTCGAGGTGGCAGACCCGCATCATGATGCAGCCCGACACCACGAGCGGCGCGGTGGCGAAGCCGAACTCCTCCGCACCGAGCAGCGCGGCGATGATGACGTCGCGGCCGGTCTTCAGCTGGCCGTCGGTCTGCACGACGATCCGGTCGCGCAGCCCGTTGAGCAGCAGCGTCTGCTGGGTCTCGGCGAGGCCGAGCTCCCACGGGCCGCCCGCGTGCTTCAGCGACGTGAGCGGCGACGCTCCGGTGCCGCCGTCGTGGCCGGAGATCAGCACCACGTCCGCGTGCGCCTTGGACACACCGGCGGCGACCGTGCCGACCCCGACCTCGGCGACCAGCTTGACGTGCACGCGCGCCGAGGGGTTGGAGTTCTTCAGGTCGTGGATCAGCTGGGCGAGATCCTCGATCGAGTAGATGTCGTGGTGCGGCGGAGGCGAGATGAGGCCCACGCCCGGCGTGCTGTGCCGGGTCTTGGCCACCCACGGGTAGACCTTGTGGCCGGGCAGCTGGCCGCCCTCGCCGGGCTTCGCGCCCTGCGCCATCTTGATCTGGATGTCGTCGGAGTTGGTGAGGTACTCCGCGGTCACGCCGAACCGGCCGGACGCGACCTGCTTGATCGCGCTGCGCCGCTCGGGGTCGTAGAGCCGCTCGGGGTCCTCGCCGCCCTCACCGGTGTTGGACTTGCCGCCGAGACGGTTCATCGCGATCGCGAGGGTCTCGTGGGCCTCCTGGCTGATCGACCCGTAGGACATCGCGCCGGTGGAGAACCGCTTGACGATCTCCGAGGCGGGCTCGACCTCCTCGATCGGGATCGGCTTGCGGCCGACCGACTCGGGGTCCTTGAAGCCGAACAGGCCGCGCAGCGTCATCAGCCGCTCGGACTGCTCGTTGACGCGAGCGGTGTACTGCTTGAACACGTCGTACCGGCCGGCGCGCGTGGAGTGCTGCAGCCGGAAGACGGTCTCGGGGTCGAACAGGTGCGGCTCACCCTCGCGGCGCCACTGGTACTCGCCGCCGATCTCGAGCCTGCGGTGCGCCGGTGCGATGCCGTCGACCGGGTAGGCCTTGCGGTGCCGGCGGGCGACCTCCTCGGCGATGGTGTCGAGACCGATGCCGCCGAGCTTGCTGGTCGTGCCGGTGAAGTAGCGGTCGACGAGCTCCTGCGAGAGCCCGACGGCCTCGAAGATCTGGGCACCGGTGTACGACGCCACCGTGGAGACGCCCATCTTGCTCATCACCTTGAGCACACCCTTGCCGAGCGCCTTCACGAGGTGCTTGACGGCCTGCTCGGGCTCGACGTCGACGTAGTAGCCGTCGCGGGCGAGGTCCTCGACCGACTCCATCGCGAGGTACGGGTTCACCGCCGCGGCGCCGTACCCGATCAGCAGCGCGACGTGGTGCACCTCGCGAACGTCGCCGGCCTCGACGACGAGACCCACCTGGGTGCGGGTCTTCTCGCGCACCAGGTGGTGGTGCACGGCGCCGGTCAGGAGCAGCGACGGGATCGGCGCGAGCTCGGCGGTCGAGTGCCGGTCGGACAGCACGATGATGCGGGCGCCGCCGGCGATCGCCTCGGACACCTCCTGGCAGATCTCGTCGAGCCTGCGCGCGAGTGCCTCTCCCCCACCCTCGACCTCGTAGAGGCCGCGCGAGACGTGGGTGATGAAGCCGGGCAGGTCACCGTCGCGGTTGATGTGCCGGATCTTGGCCAGCTCGTCGTTGGTGATGACCGGGAACGGCAGCACCACCTGGCGGCACGACGCGGGCGTCGGCTCGAGCAGGTTGGACTCGGGGCCGATCGTGCCGGCCAGCGAGGTCACCAGCTCCTCGCGGATCGCGTCGAGCGGCGGGTTGGTCACCTGCGCGAACAGCTGCGAGAAGTAGTCGAAGAGCAGTCGCGGCCGGTCCGACAGAGCCGCGATCGGGCTGTCGGTGCCCATCGAGCCGATCGGCTCCGCGCCCGTGCGCGCCATCGGCGTGAGCAGGACACGCTTCTCCTCCTCGGTGTAGCCGAAGATCTGCTGCCGCCGCGTGACCGAGGCGTGCGTGTGCACGATGTGCTCGCGGTCGGGCAGCTCCTCGAGGTGGATGATCCCGGCGTGCAGCCACTCGTCGTACGGGTGCTCGCGGGCGAGCTCGCCCTTGATCTCCTCGTCCTCGATGATGCGGTGCTCGTCGGTGTCGACGAGGAACATCCGGCCCGGCTGCAGCCGGCCCTTGCGTACGACGGTGGCGGGGTCGATGTCGAGCACGCCGACCTCGGACGCGAGCACGACGAGGCCGTCGTCGGTGACCCAGTAGCGCGAGGGACGCAGACCGTTGCGGTCGAGGACCGCACCGACCTGGGAGCCGTCGGTGAAGACGACGCAGGCGGGCCCGTCCCAGGGCTCCATCATCGAGGCGTGGAACTCGTAGAACGCGCGCCGCGCGGGGTCCATCTCGGTGTGGTTCTCCCACGCCTCAGGGATCATCATCAGCACGGAGTGCGGCAGGGAGCGGCCGCCCATGTGGAGCAGCTCGAGCACCTCGTCGAACGACGCGGAGTCGGACGCACCGGGGCTGCAGATCGGGAACAGCCGCTCCAGGTCCTCCGGACCGCCGTCGCCGTGCGGGCTGGCGAGGAGGTCGCTGCGCAGCAGCGCCTCGCGGGCGCGCATCCAGTTGCGGTTGCCCATCACGGTGTTGATCTCGCCGTTGTGCGCGATGAACCGGAACGGGTGCGACAGCGGCCAGCTCGGGAACGTGTTGGTGGAGAACCGCGAGTGCACGACCGCCACCGCGGACTCGACTCGCTCGTCGGTCAGCTCGGGGTAGAACCGGTCGAGCTGGTCGGTGGTGAGCATGCCCTTGTAGGCCATGGTGCGGGAGGACAGCGACGGGAAGTACACGTCGGTCTCACGCTCGGCGCGCTTGCGCAGGCAGAACGCGCGACGCTCCAGCGGCATGCCGATCAGCGGTACGCCGGCGGACGCCACGAACAGCTGGCTGAACGACGGCATCACGCTGCGTGAGGTGGCGCCCAGCATCGACGGGTCGACGGGTACGTCGCGCCAGCCGAGAACCTGCAGCCCCTCCTCGACGGCGAGCTCCTCGATCCGCGCCCGTGTCTTGGCCACGTGCTCCTCGTCGCCGGGCAGGAACGCCGTGCCGACGGCGTACGAGCGAGGCGCGGGCAGGGTGATCCCGAGCTTCGCGGTCTCGTCGCGGAGGAAGCGGTCCGGGACGCCCATCAGGATGCCGGCGCCGTCGCCGGTGTCGGGCTCCGCGCCGGTCGCACCACGGTGCTCGAGGTTGCGCAGCGCGGTGATCGCCTTGGCGACGATGTCGTGGCTGGCAACGCCGGTCAGGGTGGCGACGAAGGCGACACCGCACGCGTCGTGCTCGTGGCGCCCGTCGTACAGACCCTGGGGCGGCGGGAATGCATGCATGGGGCACTCTCCCGTCGTCGTGGCACCGCGGCCCGAGAGGAGCGGTGCTGCTGTGAGTTGCGGATGGTGCTTGCGAACTGGCGCGGGACGACATTGGCCCTTGCGGTCTGGGAAGCGTACAACACCCGCCGGTAACCGACAGAGTGCCGATATCGAGGCATGGACCCCTCTGTTGCCGCGCTGTCATCCCACCGTCACACCCCCGTGTGCGACCGTCGCGCCTCGGTAACGCGGGTGTGAAGCCGGGGAAACAGCCTCAGAGGGAGGGTCCGATGGGGTCGTTGACGGAGCAGGCCGCCGAGGAGATGGGCGGGCCGCTGAGCGTGCTCACGCGCCAGAGACGCGACCACGCCCGTCTGGACCGGATGCCGGGCCAGCTCCCGCAGGTCACCGGCGCCGACGAGGACGAGCTGCTCAACCGCATCTGCCGTCTGGCGTTCAGCCATGCCTTCGCGGAGGAGTCGGTCCTGTGGCCCGCGCTGCGGCGGCATCTGCCCGACGGCGCGGTCGGGGCACGCCGCGTCGAGAGGCGGCACGGCGAGCGGCCCGAGACGAGCGTCGAGTGAGCGGCCGGAGCATCAGGCCAGGCTGAGCAGGGCGATGCCGCCGAGCACGACCGCGGCCCCGGCCAGCCTGCGGGCGGGCCGCGGCTCGCCGAGCAGCCACCAGCCCAGCAGTGCGCCCACGACGATGCTCGACTCGCGGAGCGGCGCGACCAGCGAGACCGGCGCGACCGTGAGCGCCTGCAGCACGAGCACGTAGGCCAGCGGCGAGAGCACGGCGACGGCGAACACCTCCCGCCGGTGCCGGCTCAGCACCGGACGGATCTGCGCGCGACGGCCGGCACTGCTGACCACCGACGCGGTGAGCGGCACGGCCTGGAGCAGGAGGCCGAGGCAGAAGTACGTCAGCGGCGGTACGGCGAGGTCGGTGACGGCGTGGTGGTCCCAGAGCGTGTACGACGCGATCGTCACGCCGGTCAGCACGCCCCACGCCACGCCGGCGCCACGACGGTCGCCGGCCGCGCCGCCGAGCGTCATCACCAGCACGCCGAGCACGACGAGCCCGGCGCCGGCGAGCGCCATCGGTCCGGGCGACTCGCCGAGCAGGCCGACGGCGACGACCAGCACGAGGAGCGGCCCGACGCCGCGGGCCAGCGGGTAGACGAGGTTGAGGTCGCCGGCGGCGTAGCCGTGCACGAGCACGAGGTTGTAGACCACGTGCAGCAGCGCGGACACACCGGCGCCGAGCAGCCAGGCCCAGGTCGGTCGCTGACCGGTCGCGACCGCCCCCACCAGCGCGAGCGGCACCCACAGCACGGCCGAGCCGACGACGTACAGCCAGACGAAGACGACCCGGTCGGCGACGACCCGCTTCGCGGCGAGGTTCCAGAGGGCGTGCGCGACCGCGGCGGTCAGGACGAGCGCGAGCGCGCCGGTGCTCACGCCTCGACGGGCTCCGGCCGGCGCAGCACCTCGTCCTCGCGTCCGGGGTGCTTGCGGCGCGACCACAGGAAGTAGCCGAGCGCCAGCAGGAACAGCACGATCGAGGTCCACACGTTGAGGCGCAGACCGAAGACGTCGCTGCCCTGCACCTCGTCGATCCGGAGGTACTCGATCCAGCCGCGGCCCGCGGTGTAGCCCATGACGTAGAGCGCGAACGCCCGGCCGTGGCCGAGCCGGAACCGGCGGTCCGCCCAGATCACCAGACCGGCGACACCGAGGTTCCACACGAACTCGTAGAGGAACGTCGGGTGGAACAGCAGCCCGGGGTCCTCGTAGCCCTCCTCGCGGTGGGCCTGGTCGATCTCGAGGCCCCAGGGCAGGCTCGTGGGCCGGCCGTAGAGCTCCTGGTTGAACCAGTTGCCCCAGCGGCCGATGGCCTGCGCGATCGCGATGCCGGGCGCGAGCGCGTCGGCGAGCGGCGGGAACTTCGCGTTGTGCCGGCGGGCGCCGATGTAGGCGCCGAGCGCGCCGAGGGCGATCGCTCCCCAGATACCGAGGCCGCCCTGCCAGACGTAGAGCGCGGAGATGGGCTCGCGGCCTTCGCCGAAGTACAGCCGCCAGTCGGTGATGACGTGGTAGAGCCGCCCGCCGACGAGCCCGAACGGCACCGCCCAGATCGCGATGTCGCCGACCTGGCCGGGGCGGCCGCCGCGGGCGACCCAGCGCTTCTCGCCGAGCCAGATGGCGACCACGACGCCGGCGATGATGCACAGCGCGTAGGCGCGGATCGGCAGCGGTCCGAGGTGCCAGACGCCCTGGCTCGGGCTGGGGACGGAGGCGAGGATCACGAGCCGCTCACTTCGGGTACGCCGTCCTCCAGGATCGCCTGCAGGTCCTGCGCGATCCGGTCCGGTCCCGTGCCCTCGGTCCAGACGACCGGCGCGGTGCCGTCGGGGAGCAGACCGACCACCTGGGTGCCGTGCTGGACCTCGTAGCCACCGGACGGCATCTTCTGACCCCTGTCGACCGACACCCCGAGGCTCTCGCCCACCTCGACGATCCGAGGCAGCGGCCCGGTCAGACCGGCGAAGGACGGGTCGAACCGGTCGAGGTACGCCCGGAGCGTCTTCTCGTCGTCACGGCTCGGGTCGGTGGTCACGAACGTCATGCCGACCCGCTCGCGCTGATCGCTGTCGAGCCGGGTGAGCGCGGAGGCGATGTCGGCCATCACTATCTGGCAGATGTCCGGGCAGTGGGTGTAGCCGAAGAACACCAGCGTCAGGTCGTCGCCCGCGTCGGCGGTGAGGGTGTCGAGCGCCTGCTTCGACCCGTCGGTGTCCCGCAGGGCCACGTCGGAGGCGGTGTACGGCGTGGGCAGGACGGCGCCGTTCAGGCCGTCCTCGTCGTGGACGTGCACGTCGGTGACGGGACCCTCGTCCGACATCGGGGTGCCGATCGAGCAGGCGGACAGCAGCAGGCCGCCGGCGAGCACGCCGGCGAGGCGGGACCTACGCACGTCGCACACCGTCCGCGAGGTCGCGGGTCAGCGCGGCGAGGGCGTCGAGCCCCTCGCTGCGGTCGGGTGCGTCGAGCAGGACCCGGACGAACGCGGAGCCGACGATCACGCCGTCGGCGTAGCCGGCGACCTCGGCCGCCTGGTCGCCGTTGGAGACGCCGAGGCCGACCGCGACCGGCAGGTCGGTGACCTTCTTGGTGCGCTCGACGAGCGGGCCGGCGAACTCGCTGGTGGACTCGCGTGCGCCGGTCACGCCCATCACCGCGGTGGCGTAGACGAAGCCGCGGCAGGCCGCCGTCGTCAGCTCCAGCCGGGCGTCGGTCGAGGACGGCGCGACGAGGAAGATCTTGTCGAGGTCGTGCGCGTCGGCGGCGGCGATCCAGGCGCCGGCCTCCTCGGGCACGAGGTCCGGCGTGATCAGACCGGCACCGCCGGCGTTGGCCAGGTCGGTGGCGAACCGGTCGACGCCGTACCGCTCGACGGGGTTCCAGTAGGTCATCACCAGCGTCGGCGCGCCGGTGGCGGCCACGGCCTCGACGGTGCGCAGCACGTCGCGGGTGCGCACGCCCCCCTCGAGCGCGCGCTGCGCGGCGGCCTGGATGGTCGGGCCGTCCATGACCGGGTCGCTGTAGGGCAGGCCGACCTCGATCGCGTCGCAGCCGTTGTCGACCATGACCTTGATCGCGTCGATCGCACCCTCGACGTCGGGGAAGCCCGCGGGCAGGTAACCGACGAGCGCGGCGCGGCCTTCCGCCTTCGCCCGGTCGAAGGCGAGTGTCGTGCTACGCGTCACTGTCCGCCCTTCCGAGGCCGAAGTAGTCGACGGCCGTGCCCATGTCCTTGTCGCCGCGGCCGGAGAGGTTCACCAGCAGGGTGCTGCCGGGCATCTCCTTGGCCAGCGTCAGCGTGCCGGCGACGGCGTGCGCGGACTCGATGGCCGGGATGATGCCCTCGGTGCGGCTGAGCAGCGCGAAGGCGTCCATGGCCTCGGCGTCGGTGACGGGGCGGTACTCCGCGCGGCCGGTCTCGGCGAGGTAGGCGTGCTCGGGACCGACGCCGGGGTAGTCGAGGCCCGCCGAGATCGAGTGGCTCTCGACGGTCTGGCCGTCCTCGTCCTGCAGCACGAAGGTGCGCGCGCCGTGGAGTACGCCGAACTCACCGGCGCTGATCGTGGCGGCGTGCCGTGGCCCGGGGAAGCCCTCGCCGCCCGCCTCGAGGCCGACGAGCCTGACCGACGGGTCGTCGACGAAGCCGGCGAAGAGCCCGATGGCGTTGGAGCCGCCGCCGACGCAGGCGGTGACGGCGTCGGGCAGCGCACCGGTGAGCTCGCGGCACTGCGCGCGGGCCTCGTCGCCGATGCCGCGGCAGAACGACTTCACCAGCGACGGGAACGGGTGCGGCCCGGCGGCGGTGCCGAAGACGTAGGCGGTGTGGTCGACGTTGGCGACCCAGTCGCGGATCGCCTCGTTGATGGCGTCCTTGAGGGTGCGCGAGCCGGACTTCACGGCGACGACCTCGGCGCCGAGCAGCTGCATCCGCGCGACGTTGAGCGCCTGGCGCTCGGTGTCGACCTCGCCCATGTAGACGACGCAGTCGAGGCCAAGGTAGGCGCACGCGGTGGCGGTGGCGACGCCGTGCTGGCCGGCGCCGGTCTCGGCGATGACCCGGGGCTTGCCCATCCGCTTGGTGAGCAGCGCCTGGCCGAGCACGTTGCGGATCTTGTGGGCGCCGGTGTGGTTGAGGTCCTCGCGCTTGAGCAGGATCCGGGCGCCCGCCTGCTCGGAGAGCTTGGTGGCGTCGTACAGCAGGCTCGGGGTGCCGGCGTACTCCCGCAGCATCCGCTCGAACTCCGCGGTGAACTCCGGGTCCGCCATCGCGTCCTGCCAGGCGACGGTGAGCTCGTCGAGCGCCGCCATCAGCGCCTCGGGCATCATCCGGCCGCCGAAGCGGCCGAACGTGCCGTCGCCGGCATAGGCCTGTGCGGTCATCGTCCGACCTCGCGCTGCTTGAGGGAGGGGTGCGAGCCCGCGGCGACCAGGTCGGCCACGGCCTCGCGGGGGTTGTCGCCCCGGACCAGCGTCTCGCCGACGAGGACGACGTCGGCGCCCTGCTTGGCGTACTCGAACACGTCGTGCGGGCCGCGCACGCCGGACTCGGCGACGCGGACGACGCCGTCGGGGATGCGCGGGGCGAGGCGCGCGAACGTGTCGCGGTCGACCTCGAGCGTCTTGAGGTTGCGCGCGTTGACGCCGAGCAGCGTGGCACCGGCGTCGAGGGCGCGCTCGACCTCCTCCTCGTCGTGCACCTCGACCAGAGGGGTGAGGCCGATGGAGACCGCGCGCTCCAGCAGGCCGACGAGCTCGGGCTGCTCGAGCGCGGCGACGATCAGCAGGGCGAGGTCGGCGCCGGCGGCGCGCGCCTCCCAGAGCTGGTACGACGTGACGATGAAGTCCTTGCGCAGCACGGGCACCGACACGCGGGCGCGGACGGCGCGCAGGTCGTCGAGGCTGCCGCCGAAGCGGCGCTGCTCGGTGAGCACGCTGATCGTGGCGGCGCCACCGGCGGCGTAGTCGGCGGCGAGCGCCGCGGGGTCGGCGATCGAGGCGAGCTCGCCCTTGCTGGGGCTGGACCGCTTCACCTCGGCGATCACGCTGACGCCCTCGGCGCGGAACGCCGGCATCGGGTCGAGCGCGTCGGGGGCCTTGCGGGCCTGGGCCTTGAGCTCCTCGAGGGGTGTCTCGGCCTGGCGGGCTTCGAGGTCCTCGCGCACGCCCTCGACGATCTCGGCCAGGACGGACGTGCTCACGACGACTCCTTCTCCCCCGACTTGCCTACCGCTGGGTGCTCGCTGCTGTGTGCCGTCCAAGCCTCTCATGCGGGGGCGGACCGGCCCGCCGCGAGGTCTCAGGGCGCGAGCCAGGCGGCGAACGGCAGGTTGCGCACCACCCAGAACGCCACCGCCACCCCGACGGCGACGAGCAGCATCAGCCGCACCGCCCTCTCGTCGTACGGCGTGCCGCTGCCGCGGCGGGCTGCGGCGACGTACCGCAGGACTAGGGCGAGGACGACCGGCAGGGCGGCGACCACCAGCAGGTTGCTCGACGTCGCGGCGACGAGGTCGCCGTCGCCGAGGTCGTGCACTGCGCGGAGGCCGCCGCACAGCGGGCAGGCCGTGCCGGTCAGCGCGAGCCACGGGCAGAAGCCGTAGGAGCCGGGCCGGTGCGGGTCGCGCACCTGGAGGAGCACGGCTCCGCCGATGGCAGCCAGGGCGCCCGCCGCGACGGCGGCGGGTCGACGCGAGCCGCGGGTGCGGCCGGCCGTGGTCAGCGTGACGCGGGCTCCGCGCCGAGGCCGAGCTTCTGCATGATCTTGCCGACGATGGCGCCGATCGGGAGCAGCGCGACGCCGACCCAGAACAGCGTCCACTGGTCGATGACCATGCCGATACCGCCGATCACGAACCCGATCAGGATGATCGTCACGCCGGTCCAGGCGGCCGGGGTGTTGCCGTGGTGCGCCATGTCGGTGGGTCTCCCTCTGTCGTGGCTCTGTCGTCGCGGCCGGGGTCGGCGTGGCTGCGCGACAGTCTAGGCGGTCGGGTCGCGACCTTCGTCGAGCGCCTTCCAGAGATCCTCGTCGCTCCTGGCAGCCGTCCCGGCGTCGCGCGCGGCGGGGCTGTCGTAGCGGCTGCCCATCGCGGGCCAGCCCGGGGCGCGCAGCACGGCGACGACCAGGGCGGCAACGGAGAGGACGCCGGAGACGAGCGCGGTCCAGTACCAGCCGGTGAACGACACCTCGAACGCGTCCGACGTGGCGCCCGCGGCGGTCGCCGCCTCGACTGCGGCCCTGTCCACGTCGCCGTACGCCAGCACGACCGAGACGACGACGCCCACCGCCGCGGCGGCGCCGACGACCGCGACGACTCGCCGCAGCCGGCCGCGCAGCACGAGCAGCACGCCCCACGACGCGAGCGCGACGAGTGCCAGCGCGAGGGCGAGCGGCGCGGTCGTGGCGCCGTCCGCGCGTCCGGTGGCCGTGACGCCGGCGTTGTCCCCGGTCGCCACGCCCCAGTCCTGGGCCGCGGCGACGGCGGTCAGCGCGGCGGTGGCCAGGCCGCCGAGGACGGCCGGTCCGAAGGTGCGGTCCCTCACGCCGCTCCCGTGCCCGGAGACGTCACCGGGAGCTCACGCGCGTCGAAGCAGGTGCGGTCACCGGTGTGGCAAGCCGCGCCCTCCTGGTCGACCGCGACGAGCAGCGTGTCGCCGTCGCAGTCGAGCCGGACTCCCTTGACCCACTGGCGGTGGCCGGAGGTCTCGCCCTTGACCCAGTACTCCCCGCGCGAGCGGCTCCAGTACGTCGCCCGGCCGGTGGTGAGCGTGCGGTGCAGCGCCTCGTCGTCCATCCAGCCGACCATCAGAACCTCGCCGGTGTCGTGCTGCTGCACCACGGCGGTGACCAGGCCGGCGTCGTCGCGCTTGAGCAGGGCGGCGATCTGCGGGTCGAGGGAGCTCACCGGGCCAGTCTCCCACCCGCCGTACAACGATTCGTCTGCGGTCCGCCCGCGTGATTCACCCCGTAAACCGCAGACGAATCGTTGTCATCGCAGGGACTGCTGCGCGACCCAGGACTCGTGCAGGCGGCCGTAGACACCGCCTTGTTCGAGCAGGGCGGAGTGTGGGCCGCGCTGCACGATGCGGCCCTTGTCGACCACGACGACCTCGTCGGCGTTCTCGGCGGTGGACATCCGGTGCGCGATGGTGACCGACGTGCGGCCGCGGGTGAGGCGCTCGAGGGCGCGGCCGATGCGCATCTCGAGCGCGGGGTCGACGGCGGACGTCGCCTCGTCGAGGACGAGCAGGTCTGGGTCGGCCAGGTGCGCGCGCAGCAGCGCGACCAGCTGACGCTCCCCCGCCGACAGCGACTCGCCGCGCTGGCCGACGCGGGTGTCGAGGCCGGCCGGGAGGTTCTCGAGCCAGTCGCCGAGGCCGAGCTCGGCGGCCGCGGCGACGATCTCCTCGTCGGTGGCGTCGAGCTTGCCGTAGAGCGCGTTGGCGCGCAGCGTGGCGTCGAAGAGGAACCCCTCCTGCGGCACCATCACCACCCGCTCGCGCAGCGACGAGAACGGGACCGTGCGCAGGTCGACTCCGTCGAGGCGTACGACGCCGGAGGTCGGGTCCATCAGCCGGGTGAGCAGCTTGGCAAGCGTGGTCTTGCCCGAACCGGTCTCGCCCACGACGGCCACGCGCGTGTTGGGCGCGATGTCGAGGTTCACGTCGTGCAGCACCGGCCGGCCGCCGGGGTAGGCGAACGTCACGTGCTCGAAGCTGATCGCGACCGCACCCTTCGGCAGCACCTCCCCCTCCTCGCCGGGGTCGACAACATCGGCCGGGGTGTCGAGGATGCCGATGACGCGGCGCCAGCCGGCGATGGCGTTCTGCGCGTCGGTGAGCACCTGTGTGCCCATCTGCACCGGACCGACGAACAGGGTGACGAGGAATGCGAACGCGAGCACCTTGCCCGCGGTGATCTGGCCGTCGACGCCGAGCAGCACGCCGATGATCAGCACGCCTGCGTTGGCCAGACCGGCCGAGACACCACCGAGCGAGAACGAGAACGCAGTGAGCCCCTGCGCCTTCGTGCTGGCCTGCTTGTGCGCCTCGATCGCGGTGTCGATCCGCTCCTGGGTGCGTCCCTCGATGGCGTAGGACCGGACCGTCGCGGCGCCCACGACCGGCTCGGAGATCGCGCTGAGCATGGAGCCGACCTGCTGCCGGACGGTGCTGTAGGCCGCGGACAGCTTGCGCTGGAAGTAGCGCAGCGACAGGAACAGCGGCAGGAAGCAGAGCCAGACCACGAGCGTCAGCTGCCAGGAGTAGAAGAGCATCACGACGGTCGCGATGGCGATCTGGCCGACGCTGACCACGGCGATGAGGCCGCCGAAGATCAGGAACTGCGACACCTGGTCGACGTCGGAGGTGACGCGCGCGACGAGGGCGCCCCGGCGCTCGGTGTTCTGGGTGAGCAGCGGCAGGTCGTGCACGTGCCGGAACGCCTTGATCCGCAGCGTCGCGAGGCCGCGCTCGGCGGAGGTGAACAGCCGCGATGTCATGAGGTACGACGCACCGCCGGTGACGACGATCGCGACGGCGGCGAGCGTGGCCATCCAGCCCATGAACTGCAGGTCGGGACCACCGGGCGCGTTGAGGCCGCGGTCGAGGGTCTGCTGCACGGAGATCGGCACGACCACGCGGCCGAGGGTGGCGAGCACCGCGAAGAACAACGTGCCGCCGATGCCCTCGCGCAGCTCGGGTGAGTACTCGACGCCGCGGCGGATCGTGCGCCAGGCGCCGATCTCCTCGCCGGTGTCCATCACGGTCGTCATCGCGACACCTCGGCCTGCTCGTCGGGGTGCTCGGCCTCGTAGGCGTTGACCAGGTGGGCGTAGCCGGGGTTGCGCTCGAGCAGCTCGGCGTGAGTCCCCTGGTCGACGACGCGGCCGTCGCGGATGTAGACGACCCGGTCGGCCAGCGCGATCGTCGCCTTGCGGTAGGCCACCACCAGGATCGTCGAGCCCTCCTCGCCCGAGCTGTTGCGCAGGGCGGCCAGGATCCGGGCCTCGACCTCCGGGTCCACCGCGGACGTGGCGTCGTCCATGATCAGCAGCCGCGGACGCCGTACCAGGGCGCGCGCGAGCGAGAGCCGCTGCCGCTGCCCGCCGGACAGCGAGGTGCCGCGCTCGCCGAGCCGGGTGTCGAGGCCGTCGGGCAGGGCGGCCACGAAGCCGTCGGCCTGGGCGGTGCGCAGCGCGGCCCAGATCTCCTCGTCGGGGATGTCGGCGCCGAGGGCGACGTTGCCGCGCACGGTGTCGTCGAAGAGGAACGCCTGCTGCGGCACCAGCGCGACGTGCTCGGCGAGCACGCCGGGAGCGAGGTCGCGCAGGTCCGTGCCGTCGAGGCGTACGGCGCCGTCCTGAGGGTCGACGAGCCGCACCAGCAGGGAGGTGAGCGTGCTCTTGCCCGATGCGGTCGCGCCCACGACGGCCACGGTGCGGCCGGGCGGCGCCTCGAACGTGACGCCCTCGAGCAGCGGCGGGCCGTCGTCGTAGCGGTAGGCGAGGCTGTCCACCTCGAGCAGCGCGCCCGGCCGGCCTCGCTCGGGCGCCGCGGCGCCGTACTGCATCTCGCCGGTGGCCGCGAGCACCGCCGACACCCGGCGGAAGCCCACGACGCTGCGCGGGAACTCGCCGAGCAGCCAGCCCAGCGAGCGGATCGGGAAGGCGACGATCGTGAGCAGGTAGCCGACGGTCACCACGTCTCCGGGGTCGGCCTGCCCGTGCAGCACGCGCTGCACGCCGACCGCGAGGACCGCGAGGACGCCGAGGCTCGGCAGCGCCTCGAGCGTCGGGTCGAAGAACGCGCGGACGCGACCGGCCCTGATGTTGGTGTCGCGCAGCTGGTGCGCCTTGCGCGCGAACCGCTCGGTCTCCTCCTGCTCGCGGCCGAGCGTCTTCACGACCTGAGCGCCGTCGAAGGACTCGTGCGCGACCTCGGACACCTCCGCGCGCAGCGCCTGGGCGCGGGTCATCAGCGGCGACTGCAGCCGTTGGAAGAGCAGGTTGGCGAGGATCACCGCCGGGAAGACCAGCAGACCGACGAGCGCCATCACCAGGTCCGTGAGCAGCATCTGCAGCACCGCGATCACCATCATCGCGACCGTCCCCACAGCCATCGGCAGCGGCGCGATCGGCGCCCAGGCGGCCTCGACGTCGGAGTTGGCGTTGGACAGCAGCTGCCCGGTCGGGTGCTTCTGGTGCCAGGACATCGGCAGCCGGAGGTACTGCCGGGTGACGTCGCGGCGGTAGTGGGCCTGCATGCGGTACTGCATGACGCCGGCCCCCAGCCGTCGCGCCACGATGCCGACCGCGCGGAGGATCGCGACGCCGAGGAACAGCGCGAGCACCGCGACAAGCCCGCTCACGGCGACCTCACCGGTCTCGAAGGCCGGCAGCACGACGTGGTCGGTCGACCAGCCGAGCACCCACGCGTCGGCGACCGTCAGCGCGCCGAACAGCAGGCTGCCCAGCGTGGAGACCGTGAAGATCCACGGCTCACGGCGGATGGCGACCCCGAGGACCGCGAACCCGTCGCGGAGGGTGCTGCTCGCCGTGACCGAGGAGGACCGGTCGCGGGTTCGGCTCACGGGCAGAAGCCTAGGTCGTGCGCGGTGGCCGGGGCCGTCGCGAGCGGTGTCCGGCGCGTGCGTCGGCAAGGCGGAGGAGCGAAGGCGGGGCGGACGCCCCGTCGAGCGACGACAACGCAGCTGCCGTGCGTGCCGGGCGCCGCGCAGCAGGCCAGGGCCACCGTGCGCGGCCTACGCTGAGGCTGTGACAGTCCGGATGGCGCAGGCGGAGCGCGCGGCGCTCTGCGACACCGCCCTGCAGGTCGGCGAGGACCAGCCCACGCTGTGCGGCGAGTGGACCGTGAAGGACCTCGTGGTCCACCTCCTCGTCCGCGAGCGCTCCCCCGCCGCGGTCGGCATCGCCGTCGCACCGCTGGCGCGGGTGACCGAGGCGGAGATGCGCCGGGTCGGCAAGGCGGACTTCGCCGAGCTCGTCGAGCGGCTGCGCAAGGGCCCGCCGCGGTGGTCGCCGTACGCCGTACCGAAGCTCGACCAGCTGCTGAACACCCTCGAGTTCTTCGTGCACCACGAGGACATCCGGCGCTCGCAGCCGGGCTGGGAGCCGCGGGAGCTGAGCGACGACGAGCAGAGGCTGCTCTGGTCGATGGTCCGGACCGCCGGCAAGCAGCTGGTGCGCAGCGCGCCGGTCGGGGTCTGGCTGCGCAACGCGACGACCGGCTCCGAGATCGTGCTCAAGGACGCGCCTGCGGCTGCTCATGGGCCGGTGGTCGTGACCGGGCCGCCGAGCGAGCTGGTCATGTTCGCCTTCGGCCGCCAGCGGCACGCGCGGGTCGAGCTGACCGGCCCCGACGACGACGTGGCCGCCCTCACCGGCGCGTCGCTCGGTTTCTAGCCGCTGCCGCTGACCGTGATGGTCCTGGTGGCGGTGCTCGAGCCCGCGCTGTTGGTGACCGTCAGTCGCACGGTGTAGCTGCCGGGCGAGCTGTACACGTGGCTCGGGGCCCGCGTCGACGACGTCGCGCCGTCCCCGAACTTCCAGCTCCGCGTGATCTGCGAGCCGGTCGACGTGTCCTGGAAGGCCACGCTGAGGGGGGCCGCGCCGCTCGTGGGCGTCGCGGTGAAGGAGGCGACCGGCGCCGACGGTGCCGGCGGGGGTGACGGCGACGGTGACGGTGAGGGGGACGGTGACGGCGAGGGCGAGGGCGACGGTGACGGTGTGCCGGACCCGATGCCGCTGAAGACGAAGATCGCGTGCGCCCTGGGGTCGCCGGGCGCGCGGAGGTCGTAGCCGTCCGAGACGAACATGCGGTCGCCGACGATCTCGACGGCACGGGTGTCGAGCATGCCGAACGACGAGAGGTTCAGGGTCCAGCCGGACACCAGCGACCGGCTGCTCCAGGCGACCCGGTTGACCGTCGACCCGTCGCGCGCGACGAGCATGTCCTTGCCGTCGTCGGTGAAGTCCATCCCGAGGATGCCCTTGACCCCGCTGACCGAGAAGGGGGCTCCGGCGCGGTTGGACGCGAAGTCGTAGCTCTGGAAGGTCGAGTTGATGCCGACGTACACCTTCCTGTCCGCCGGGTTCCACGCGGCCGCGGTGAAGTCGGAGCCGGGCAGCGGCTGGAAGGCGTCCGGCTGCAGCTTCCCGGACACCCGGCGGAGCCGGTACGCCGTCGGCAGGACCCCGACGGCGCAGCACGAGCCGGAGAACGCGTAGAGCACGTCGTTGGTCTGGTCGTAGGCGAGGCTCTCCAGGTCTCGCGTGCGGTCCGGTCCCGCGGTGCCGCCGCCACCGAGGCGAGGGGTCGCGCTCAGGGTCGAGCCGTTGATCGTGCGCTTGAGGGCGCCCGTCGTCGCGTTGATCTCGTACAGCGAGCGTGAGTCGTCGTCGGCGATCCAGATCGACCCGTCTCTGGGCACGTAGGCCATGCCCTCGTTGTCCTTCGCGGACGTCGACGAGCCCGCGAACGGGCTCGTGGTGATGGTCCGGTCGAGCTTGAGACTGGGTTTCGGCGCCAGGGCCGCCGAGGCCGTCCCGGCGGTCAGGACGCCGACGCAGAGCGCCGTCACCAGGGTCGTCGCGATCGCCGTCGCCGTCCTCCGTGAGGACCGCCGCCTAGGGGTGAGCATCTGCGACCTCCGCGTCGCCGGTTCCCCCTGCAGGCAGATACGCCCTTCAGGCTGCTTCATGGTCCGACCGGCCACGCCCCCTGCCGGAACCAGTTTCGGTACGCAGATGTGATCACGGCATCGGATGCTCGGCCGTGCTTATGACCAGGCGTGCCCTGGTGTGGGGGTGTGTGTCCGAAGTATCTGAGACCCTGCACGGTCGGTGCTCGCGCGGCTCCTAGGCTGGAGGCCATGAGCGCGTATCTCGAGCTGCTGCCCGCCGTCGACATCGCGGGCGGCCAGGCCGTCCAGCTGGTGCAGGGCGTCGCGGGCTCCGAGAAGCACTTCGGCGACCCGGTCGAGGCCGCGCTCAACTGGCAGCGCCGCGGCGCGGAGTGGATCCACCTCGTCGACCTCGACGCGGCGTTCGGACGCGGCCACAACCGCGACCTGCTGGCCAAGATCGTCGGCACCCTCGACATCAAGGTCGAGATGAGCGGCGGGATCCGCGACGACGAGTCCCTCGAGGCCGCGATGGCCACCGGCTGCCGTCGGGTGAACATCGGCACGGCCGCCCTCGAGCAGCCGGAGTGGTGCGCCCGCGCGATCGCGTCGTACGGCGACCGGGTGGCCGTCGGCCTCGACGTCCGCGGCCGGACGCTCGCCGCGCGCGGCTGGACCCGTGAGGGCGGCGACCTCTACGAGGTGCTCGCGCGGCTCGACTCCGAAGGCTGCGCGCGGTACGTCGTCACCGACGTCAACAAGGACGGCATGCTGCAGGGGCCCAACCTCGACCTGCTGCGCGACGTCTGCGCCGCCACCGAAAAGCCCGTCGTCGCCTCCGGCGGCATCACCGAGCTCGCCGACCTCGAGGCGCTGCAAGGCCTCGTCGACGACGGCGTCGAGGGCGCGATCATCGGCACCGCTCTCTACGAGGGCCGGTTCACCCTCGAGGACGCCCTCGCCCTCACCAGGCCGGGCGTGGCATGAGCCTCGCCGTACGCGTCATCCCCTGCCTCGACGTCGACGGCGGGCGCGTCGTCAAGGGGGTCAACTTCCAGGGTCTGCGCGACGCGGGCGACCCGGTGGAGCTCGCGAAGCGGTACGACGCCGAGGGGGCCGACGAGCTGACGTTCCTCGACATCTCCGCCTCCCACGAGGGCCGGGCGACGACGATGGAGATCGTCTCCGCGACGGCGGAGCAGGTGTTCATCCCGCTCACCGTCGGCGGGGGTGTCGGCAGCACCGTGGACGTCGACCGTCTGCTTCGCGCCGGCGCCGACAAGGTCGCGGTCAACACCGCCGCGATCCGTCGGCCCGAGCTGGTCGCGGAGATCGCCGACCGCTTCGGCAGCCAGGTGCTCGTGCTCTCGGTCGACGCCCGGCGGGCCGGCCCGGACGCCGCCACCGACAGCGGCTTCGAGGTCACCACGCACGGCGGCCGTCAGAGTGCCGGTCTCGACGCCATCGCCTGGGCGAAGCAGGCGGCCGAGCTCGGCGCCGGCGAGATCCTGCTCAACGCGATGGACGCCGACGGCACCCGCGAGGGCTTCGACCTCGACCTGATCCGGCTGGTCCGCGCCGAGGTGTCGATCCCGGTGATCGCCTCGGGCGGCGCCGGTGCGGCCGAGCACTTCCCGCCGGCCGTCGACGCGGGCGCGGACGCCGTGCTCGCCGCCTCGGTGTTCCACTTCGGCACCGTCAAGATCGCCGAGGTCAAGGACGCGCTGCGCGAGGCGGGTCACGCGGTTCGCTGAAAACCGGCGGCGCACTGGCCTCTGTTCGCGCAGAATCCCGGCATGCCCAGCCTGCACACCGCCGCCGAGCGCCCCGACCTGTGGGAGCGCGGGATCGACTCCGAGGACGTCTGGCCGGAGTACAACCTGCACGGCGACGTGCTCAACCGGTACTGGCCGCACCTCGACGAGGACTTCGCCGACTTCCAGTTCGTGCTGTACGACGAGGCGACGGACACGATCCTCGCGGAGGGTCACACCGCCCCGTTCTTCTGGGACGGCGACGACAGCACCCTGCCACCCGGGATCGACGCCGCCATCACCGCGGCGTTCACCGACGGGGAGCGCGAGCGGGCCAACACGCTGTGCGCCCTCGCCGCGGAGACGCCGCGCGGCGGCCGGGCGCGCGGGATGGCCGCCGAGATCCTCGGCGCGATGCGCACGCTGGCCGGACGGCACGGGCTGAAGCACCTCGTCGCGCCGGTGCGGCCGTCGTGGAAGGAGAGGTACCCGATCACGCCGATCGAGCGCTACGTCACCTGGCGGCGCGAGGACGGGCAGCTGCTCGACCCGTGGATGCGCGTGCACGAGCGTCTCGGCGCGCGGGTGACGACGCCGCTGCCGGAGTCGATGCTGATCTCCGGCACCGTCGGCGAGTGGGAGTCGTGGACCGACATGGTGTTCCCGGAGAGCGGGGAGTACGTCTTCCCCGAGGGGCTGGCGACGCTGCACGTCGACCGGGAGAACGACAAGGCGACCTACTGGGAGCCCAACGTCTGGCTGGTCCACCCCGACCTGGGCTGAGCCCGCTCCCCGGGCACCGGCTTCAGCGGCGGACGAGCACGTGTTGCAGCACCGGGTAGGCCAGCACGCTGACCACCAGCGCGGCCAGGCGCGCCTCCCAGTCCGGGCGGACCACCCAGCACAGGATGTTCAGCGCGAGCAGCAGCGCCACCAGCAGGCCGCGCTTGACCCGTCGCTTGCGCGCCAGCGCTCCGGTGTCGCGGCCGACCGGGCGCAGCCGCGGCAGCCGGTCGGTGGTGTGCCGGCGCACCGCCTTGGCGCGGGCGGCCTTCCGCTCACGCCGCTCTGCCTCCGCCGCACGCGCCGCCGCCTTGATCGCCGCCTCGCGCTCTCGTTCCTCGCGCCGGCGGGCGCGTTCCTTGCTCACGGTGCCACCGGGTCAGGCGGCGGTCTTCAGCGAGCCGACCCAGTTGGCCAGCAGCCGCCCACCGGCGTCCCCGGACTTCTCGGGGTGGAACTGGGTCGCGGACAGCGGACCGTTCTCGACGGCCGCGACGAAACGGTCTCCCCCGTGCTCGGCCCAGGTCACCAGCGGCGGCCGGGTGCGGCCGTGGGTGCGCAGCGTCCAGTCGCGGACGCCGTACGAGTGCACGAAGTAGAACCGCTCGTGCTCGATCCCGTCGAAGAGCGTGGTGCCTTCGGGCGCCTCGACGGTGTTCCAGCCCATGTGCGGCACGACCGGCGCCTGCAGCCGCTCGACGACGCCCGGCCACTCGTCGAGGCCCGGGGTGTCGTCGCCGTGCTCGACGCCGTGCTCGAACAGCACCTGCATTCCCACGCAGATGCCCAGCACCGGGCGGCCGCCGGCGAGCCGGCGCCCGATCACCTCGTGACCCTTCACGGAGCGGATGCCCTCGACGCACGACCGGAACGCACCGACACCGGGTACGACGAGACCGTCGGCCTCCTGCGCCGCGTCCCGGTCCGCCGTGAGGGTGACGTCGGCGCCGGCGCGTTCGAGAGCGCGTACGGCGGAGCGGAGGTTGCCCGAGCCGTAGTCGAGGACCACCACGGACGGTGCGGTCACAGGCTGCCCTTCGTGGACGGCACGCCGGTCTCGCGCGGGTCGTAGGCGACCGCGTCGCGCAGCGCGCGGGCGACGGCCTTGAACTGTGCCTCGACGACGTGGTGCGGCTCGCGGCCGGACAGCACCCGCACGTGCAGCGCCAGGTGGGCGTGGAAGGCGAGCGTCTCGAACACGTGCCGGGTCAGCGAGCCGAGGTAGCCGTCGCGTCCGATCGCCACGAACTCCTGGCCCGCCGGCTCACCGGTGTGCACGCAGTAGGGCCGGCCGGACACGTCGACGACGCCCTGCACGAGCGCCTCGTCGAGCGGCACGGTGGCGTCGCCGAACCGGCGGATGCCGCGCTTGTCGCCGAGCGCCACGCGGATCGCCTCGCCGAGCACGATCGCGGTGTCCTCGACGGTGTGGTGAGCGTCGATGTGGGTGTCGCCGTCGGTCTGGATCGTCAGGTCGATCAGGGAGTGGCGCGAGAACGAGTCGAGCATGTGGTCGTAGAACCCGACGCCGGTGTGCACGTCGCCGCGCCCGGTGCCGTCGATGTCGAGCTCGACGAGGACCTTGCTCTCCTTGGTCGTCCGCTCGATGCGAGCGCGACGCGCCTGCGCCCCTGGGATCTCGGAGGTCATGCCGTTCCCTTCCCTGTCACGTCCGCTGTCACGTCCAGCAAGGCCGCCCGGAAGGCGGCCATCTCCTCGGGCGTCCCGATCGACACCCGCAGCCAGCCGTCGGGGCCGGTCTCCCGGATCAGCACGCCTCGGTCGAGCAGGCCCTGCCAGACAGCATGCCGGTCGTCGAACCGCCCGAACAGCGCGAAGTTCGCGTCGGTGTCCGCGACCTCGTGCCCCTGCGCCCGCAGCCAGTCGACCGTGCGGTCGCGCTCGGCGCGCAGGTCGTCGACCCGGCCGAGCAGCTCCTCGCTGTGCCGCAGCGCCGCGAGCGCGACGGCCTGGGTGACCGCGGAGAGGTGGTACGGCAGCCGCACGACCCGCAGCGCGTCGACGATCTCGGTCGACGCGGCGAGGTAGCCGAGCCGGGCGCCGGCCAGCGCGAACGCCTTGCTCATCGTGCGCGTGACCACCAGGTTCGGCGTCGCCGGCAGCAGCTCCAGCGCGCTCGGGGTGCCGGCGCGGCGGAACTCGCCGTACGCCTCGTCGATCACCAGCACACCGCCGACCTCGGCCGTCGCCGCTGCCAGCGACACGACCGTGTCCGGCGGCAGCGCGGTGCCGGTCGGGTTGTTGGGCGACGGCAGCAGCACGACCGTCGGCCGGTGCTCCTTGACGACCGACACGGCGTGCTCGACGTCGAGGCTGAAGTCCTCGGCGCGGTGGCCCACGACCCAGCCGGTCGCGGTGTCGCGGGCGTACTCGGGATACATGGAGTACGTCGGCGCGAACGACACCGCCGTACGACCCGGGCCGCCGAACGCCTGCAGCAGCTGCAGCATGACCTCGTTGGAGCCGTTGGCCGCCCACACCTGCTCGGGTGTGACGCCGTGGCCGAGGTACGCCGCCAGCGCCGCGCGCAGGTCGCGGGCCTCGCGGTCGGGGTAGCGGTTGAGCGTGCGGGTCGCCGCAGCCACCGAGCGCGCCACGTCGGCGACGACGTCCTCGCTCGGGGCGTAGGGGTTCTCGTTGACGTTGAGGGCGACGGGCACGTCGAGCTGCGGTGCGCCGTACGGCTCGATCCCCCGCAGCTCCTCACGCAGAGGAAGCTCCATCACGCCTCCCGGTCGAAGCGGACCCGGACCGCGGCAGCGTGGCCGGGCAGGTCCTCGGCCTCGGCGAGGGCGACCACGTGGTCCGCCACGTCCCGCAGCGCGGCCTCGTCGTAGGAGACGACGTGCACGGCCTTGCGGAACGCGCGCACCGACAGCCCGCCACTGTGGCAGGCGCAGCCCGCCGTGGGCAGGACGTGGTTGGAGCCGGCGGCGTAGTCGCCCAGGGACACCGGCGCGAACGGGCCGACGAAGATCGCGCCCGCGTTGACGACGCGGGCGGCCCAGCGCTCGGCGTCGCGGGTCTGGACCTCCAGGTGCTCGGCGGCGTAGGCGTTGACGACCGCGAGGCCCTGCTCGAGGTCGTCGACCAGCACGATGCCGGACTGCTGACCGCCCAGGGCGGTGCGCACCCGCTCGACGTGGCGGGTCACCGAGACCTGCTTGTCGAGCTCGGCCTCGACGTCGGCGGCAAGCGCCTCGGACGGCGTGACCAGCACCGAGGCGGCGAGCGGGTCGTGCTCGGCCTGGCTGATCAGGTCGGCGGCCACGAGCGCCGGGTCGGCGGTCTCGTCGGCGAGGATCGCGATCTCGGTCGGGCCGGCCTCGGAGTCGATGCCGACGACGCCCTTGAGCAGCCGCTTGGCCGAGACGGTGTAGATGTTGCCGGGCCCGGTGACCAGGTCGACCTTGCGGCACGGCCCCGCGCCGTAGGCGAACATCGCGATCGCCTGGGCGCCGCCGACGGCGTACACCTCGTCGATGCCGAGCAGCGCGCACGCCGCGAGGATCGTCGGGTGCGGCAGCCCGCCGTTGGCGGCCTGCGGCGAGGAGGTCAGGGCGATCGAGCCGACGCCTGCGACCTGGGCGGGAACGACGTTCATCACGACGCTCGAGACGAGCGGTGCGAGGCCGCCGGGGACGTAGAGCCCCACGCGCTCGACCGGGATCATCCGCTGCGTGACGGTGCCGCCGGGCACGACCTCGGTGACCTTGTCGTGCTCGAGCTCGGCCTCGCAGGTGCGGCGCAGGCGGGCGATGGACTCCTCGAGGCCGGCGCGCACGGCCGGGTCGAGCTCGTCGAGCGCCGACTGCAGGGCCTCGGCGGGCACGGCGATGTCGGTCTGCTCGACGCCGTCGAAGCGTGCGGCGTACTCGATGATCGCCTCGACCCCGCGATGGCGAACCGCGTCGCAGATCGGGCGCACGACGTCGAGGGCGGCCTCGACGTCGAACTCGGCGCGCGGCACGACGGCGCGGTAGTCCGGGGTCGCGTCGTCGGCGCGTCCCCGGAGGTCGGTACGGCGGATCATCCCCCCAGTCTAGGAGCGAGACCCACACGGCTCGGCCGCCGTTCCGAGCCGGGAGATGTGGCTAGGTTGACGGTGTGCAGGTGCAGCTCCCGATCTTCCCGCTGAACACTGTGGTGTTCCCGGGCGTGACGGTGCCGCTGCACGTGTTCGAGGAGCGCTATCGGGCGCTCGTCCACCACCTGCTGACCATCTCCGACAAGACGCAGCGGCTGTTCGGGGTCGTCGCGATCCGCGAGGGCTACGAGGTCGGCTCGCACGGCGTGCAGTCCGTGCACCGGGTCGGCTGCGTCGTGCAGATGACCTCGGTCGAGCCGTACGCCGACGGCCGGTTCGACATCGAGGTCGTCGGCCGGCACCGGCTGCGGCTCGATGCGCTCGACACCTCCGGCACCTACCTCGTCGGCGATGTGGAGACCGTCGAGGAGGCCAAGGTCGACACACCGACCGGTCTGCAGGAGGCCGAAAAGACCCGGGCGACGTTCGAGGAGTACCGCCGTCGGCTCTCCGAGCTCCGCGGCGACGACGTCCTCGACGGCGACCTCCCCCGCGACCCGGAGTTCCTCTCCTACGCCCTCGCCGCCACCTGCCTGCTCACCCTCCAGGAGCGGCAGGAGCTGCTCGAGGCGGCCAACCCGCTCGACCGGCTGGTCATGCTGCGCCACGCGCTTCGGGAGGAGATGCGAGCGATGACCGCGGTCCCGTCGCTGCCCGCCACCGAGGTGGCCCGGACGAGCTGGTCGCCCAACTGACCGTGCCGGCCGGCGCGGCTGGCTAGCCTCCTGCCGTGGCGAAGAAGAAGCAGCCCGGCTCCGGCGGCACCCCCGCGACCGTCGCTCTCACGAAGGCCGGGGTCGAGCACACCGTGCACACCTACGAGCACGACCCGTCCGCGGCGTCGTACGGGCTCGAGGCGGCCGAGGCCATGGGCCTCGACCCCGCCCGGGTGTTCAAGACGCTCCTCGCCTCGGTCGACGGGAAGCTCGTCGTCGGGATCGTGCCGGTCTCCGGCCAGCTCGACCTCAAGGCCGTCGCCGCGGCCGCCGGCGGCAAGAAGGCCGTGATGGCCGACCCCGCCGACGCCGAACGAGCCACCGGGTACGTCGTGGGCGGGATCAGCCCGCTCGGCCAGAAGCGCGCACATCCGACGGTCGTCGACGCCTCCGCGCTCGACCATCCGACCGTGTTCGTCTCCGGCGGTCGCCGCGGCATGGAGATCGAGCTCTCCCCCGCCGACCTGGTCGCGCAGACCCGCGCGACGGTGGCGTCGATCCGGCGCTGAGGGCCGTCGGTTTACCACCGGCTGCTGGGATCCCGTCGCAACCGGGCCGAAACTTCACGTGGGAGGTGCCAGGAACGCGTGGGCTGGTCTGTGGACAACCCGGCCCTCAACACCGCACTCCACGCGGTCCGCGCATCCGGCGAGGGGTCAACTGAGTCGCGACACGCCGCCCACGAGCCTGAATAACTGACTCCTCGGCGGCTTCTGCCCTGGCAGTAGCCCTGTCAGTCGGTCGAGAGGATCAGCGAGGCGTGCTGGACGGCGTCGTCGTCGAGCCAGGTGGAGAGGCCGAGGGCGTCGAGGGGCTCGACGTTGGCGACGACCTCGCTGTCGCCGCTGGAGAACTCCTGGGCAAGACGGGTGGCCCAGTCGTCGGCGTCGAAGTTCACGAACAGGCCGCCGCTGACCCGGCCGGCCTCGGGGACGACCTTCTCGAACGACGGGTCGCCGGCGAGGTCGCCGCCGGCCGCTGCGAGCGTGTCGACGTAGGCCGGGTCGAGGCCGAGCACGACGTACCCGTCGCCGCTCTTCCGCTGCAGCACGTCGGCCTGGCCGGGCGGCAGCTGGGCGAGGAGCGTGTCGATGACGCGGTCGATCTCGGCGGCTTCGCCGTGGATCCGGATGCCGACCGGCACCTCGGGGACGTCGGCGCTCTCCAGCGCGGCGGTGTCGAGGGACGAGTCGACCGAGACGCGCAGCCCGTCGCCGAGCAGGGTCTCGATGTCCTCGGGCAGCTGGAGGCCGGTGCCGGCCTCGAGGTCCTTCCAGAGGTCTTCGCCGTCGCTGCCGGCGGCGCCACCGCCGAGGACGTCGCCCATGGTGCTCATCCAGTCCTGCAGCCAGTTCTCGGGGAAGGACACGGTGAACGCCGCGGCGGTCGACGCCGGCAGGTCACCGAGCGACGGGGCGCCCGGGGCGTCGACGGCGGCCACGCCGCCGGGCATCCCCTTGGTCGCCATCGCCAGCTCGAGCGTGCCGTCGGCGAAGCGCAGCGTGCCCGCGGCGCCCTCGAAGTCGCGGTAGAGCTCGACCATCTCCTGGCGCAGCTCCTCGTCGGTGAGCGGGCCCGTCTCCTCGCCCAGGTCCTCGCGGGTCATCTCGGCAGCCAGGTCGCTCATCCGGGCCGGAGCGTCCGCGGAGACGTAGGCGTTGACGACGCCCGGGTCGCCGATGCGGTCGGTCCAGGTCTGGTAGTCCGCGTCGTCCGACAGCGGCGACGCCTCGGCAGCCTTCGCATAGGAGTCGGCGTCGGACTGCTTCTCCATCAGCACGGCGTAGTCACCGACGAACGCGACACCGATCTGCTCGTCCTCGCCGCACTTCTCGGCCATGGCGCGCACGCCGTCGGCCGCGGCGTCCTGGTCGCCGACCTGCAGCGCGAACAGAGGCGAGACCTTCTGGCCCGCGTCGGGCACCGCCGCGACGGCCATCCGGTCGCCGATCCACGGGGCGACGTCGTCGTCGTAGGTCAGGCCCTTGCAGTCGTCTAGCGCCTCCTCGAAGAACCAGCGCCGCAGGTCGTCACGCGCCTCGAGGCCGACCTCCTTCTTCAGCGCGGGGAACTTGCGCATCATCTGGATCGCGGCGATCTTCTGCGACGCGGAGGGGTCGAGGTCGACGCTGACGTACGCCAGCGCGTTCGCCGGTACGGCGTCCGCCGGAGAGCCCGACCCGGAGAGGAGCTGCGCGAGACCGAGCCCGCCCACCGCGACCACGCCCACGACACCGATGCCGGCAGCGGCCACCAGGCCCCAGCGCGGCCGGCGCCGCGGCGCGGACTCGGCCCCGGACGGGTCGCCGTGGGCGCCGTCCAGCGGCGCTCCGCCGCCGAGGTATTCGGGCTGTTGGTCGGACATGAAGAGCTCCACTTCCCCGCGCCCTCCGCCGCCATCGGCGGAGGGTCCGGCGCCAGCCTAGGCGCGCCGGACCCGTGCCGCGCTCGAACCGGCGGTTCTTCACCGGACCGTGACGACTCCCTCACGAGGCAGTGTCGGAGGAGCCGGGGAAGACGAAACGGGTCAGATCCGGTCGGAGTCGACCGCCGGCGGGGACCACAGCACGATCAGGCAGCCGATCAGCGCGGTGACCGGCCAGACCAGGTAGCAGACCGTGGCATCGACCGCGAGCTCGCTCGGCACGGTGGCGCCCACCTCGACGGAGGCGACCACCGTGGTCGGGTCGGGCGGGCCGAGCCAGCCACCGACCACCGCCATCACGCCCGCGGCGACGATCGAGCCGCCGAGCACCAGCACGGACGTGAGCAGCGGGTCGCGGCCGCGCCACCACGACAGCGCCGTGCCCGAGACCAAGCCGCAGACCGCCGCGATCACGGCGTACCAGCCGTCGGCGTTGAAGCGCCTGCCGAGCTGGTCCTCCCCCATGCCGAGCCCGCCTCCCTCGGCCTTGGTGAAGAGCGCGGGCTCCCACAGCACCCACCACGCCACGGCCGCGAGCAGGCCGAGCAGGACGTAGACGCCGAGCACCGCGACCACGTCGTCGAGCGGCCCGGGCCGGCGCGCGTCGCCCTGGCCGCTCTCGGGCAGCCCTGACGGCTCTCGCGCAGGGGCGACCTCCTGCTGCGGAGCGTCGCCCGGAGGCGGGGCGGACACCTCAGCTGCCCGACAGGCAGTGCGGTCCCAGCAGCGCCTTGAGGTCGGCGAACAGGGCGGGGCTCGGCGCGACCCGGAGTCGGTCGTCGAGCCGGAACACCTTGGTGTCGTGCTTGGTCATCAGCCGCAACCGTACTTCGGTGACCCCGGGGTGCGTGGCCAGAACCTCTTTGAGCTGGTCCACCACCGGCGGCGTGCAGCGGGTCGAGGGCATCGAGATCACCACCGGACCGGACGGTCCGTCCGACAGGTCCGGGACGGTGACCTCCTGCCCGAGCAGCTCCGGCTGGTCCTTGGACCGCGACAGCCGGCCCTTGACCGTGATGATCGCGTCCTCCTGGAGGAGCGTGCTCGCGAGCTGGTAGGAGCTCGGGAACAGCAGCACCTCGATCGCACCCTCGAGGTCCTCGAGCGTGACCATCGCCCAGGGGTCGCCGCGCTTGGTGATCTTGCGCTGGACGGCGGTGATCAGCCCGGAGACGGTGACCATGCTGCCGTCGGGCCGGTCCTCGTCGACGAGCAGCTGGCCGATGCTCGTGTCCGTGCCCTGGGACAGGATGTGCTCGAGGCCGAGCAGCGGGTGGTCGGAGACGTAGAGGCCGAGCATCTCGCGCTCGTGGCCGAGCAGGGTCATCTTGTCCCACTCGTCGATGTCGGGGATGGTCATCGCCATGTCGAAGATCGGCGTCCCGCCGTCCGCGCCGCCGTCGCCCATCAGCGAGTCGAACAGCGAGTCCTGGCCGGAGCCGGCGTCCTTCTTGATCGCGGCGTAGCGGTCGACGGCCTCCTCGTGGATGGCCACCAGCGCGCGGCGCTTGTGCTTCATGTCGTCGAAGGCGCCGGCCTTGATCAGCGACTCGATGACGCGCTTGTTGCACACGATCGCGTCGACCTTGTCCATGAAGTCGTTGAAGTCCTCGTAGCGGCCCTTCTCCTCGCGGGCCTCGACGATCTTGTCGACCACGCTGCTGCCGACGTTGCGCACCGCGGTGAGGCCGAAGCGGATGTCGTTGCCGACCGGGGTGAAGTTGTGCGAGGACTCGTTGACGTCGGGTGGCAGCACCTGGATCTTGAGCCGGCGGCACTCGTTGAGGTAGATCGCCGACTTGTCCTTGTCGCCGCGCACCGAGGTGAGCAGCGCGGCCATGTACTCGGCCGGGTAGTTGGCCTTGAGGTACGCCGTCCAGTAGGACACCACGCCGTAGGCCGCCGAGTGCGCCTTGTTGAAGGCGTAGTCGGAGAACGGGAGCAGGATGTTCCAGAGCGTGGTGATGGCTTCCTGGGAGAAGCCCCGCTCGAGCATGCCGGCCTGGAAGCCGGCGTACTGCTTGTCGAGCTCCTCCTTCTTCTTCTTGCCCATCGCGCGGCGCAGGTTGTCCGCTTGTCCCAGCGTGAAGCCCGCCAGGACCTGGGCGATCGCCATCACCTGCTCCTGGTAGACGATCAGGCCGTAGGTCTCCCCCAGCACCGGCTCGAGCGCCTCGGCGAGCTCGGGGTGGATCGGCTCGATCGGCTCGCGGCCGTTCTTGCGGCGGGCGTACTTGTTGTGCGAGTCGGCGCCCATCGGGCCCGGCCGGTAGAGCGCGCCGACCGCGGAGATGTCCTCGAACTTGTCGGGTCGCATGCTGCGCAGCAGCGCGCGCATCGGCCCGCCGTCGAGCTGGAAGACGCCGAGCGTGTCACCGCGCGACAGCAGCTCGTAGGTGGCCTTGTCGTCGAACGGGAGGTCCTCGAGGACGACGTCCTCGCCGCGGTTTGCCTTGATGTTGGCGACCGCGTCGTCGAGCACCGTCAGGTTGCGCAGACCCAGGAAGTCCATCTTGACCAGCCCGAGCGCCTCGCACATCGGGTAGTCGAACTGGGTGATGATCGCGCCGTCCTGCTCGCGCTTCATGATCGGCACGATGTCGATCAACGGCTCGCTGGACATGATCACGCCGGCGGCGTGCACGCCCCACTGCCGGATCTGCCCCTCGAGGCCGACGGCGGTCTCGTAGATCTTGCGTACGTCGGGGTCGGACTCGTGCAGCGCACGGAACTCGCCGCCCTCGCCGTAGCGCTTGTGCTCGGGGTTGAACAGCTCCTTGAGCGGGACGCCCTTGCCCATCACGTCCGCAGGCAGCGCCTTGGTGATCCGCTCGCTGACGCCGAAACCGTGGTCGAGCACACGGGCGGCGTCCTTGATCGCCTGCTTGGCCTTGAGTCGGCCGAACGTCGCGATCTGCGCGACCCGCTCGGAGCCGTACTTCTGCGAGACGTACTGGATGACCTCGCCGCGCCGGCGCTCGTCGAAGTCGATGTCGAAGTCGGGCATCGACGGGCGCTCGGGGTTGAGGAACCGCTCGAAGATCAGGCCGTGCTGGAGTGGGCACAGGTCGGTGATGCGCAGGGCGTAGGCGGCGATCGAGCCGGCACCGGAGCCGCGACCCGGGCCGACCCGGATGCCGTTCTCCTTGGCCCAGTTGATGAAGTCGGCGACCACGAGGTAGTAGCCGCAGTAGCCCTTGGCCGCGATGACGCCGAGCTCCATCTCGACGCGGTCGCGGACCTCGTCGGTCAGCTTGTCGCCGGGGTAGCGCGACTCGATGCCGCGCCAGACCTCCTTGCGGAACCAGGACTCCTCGGTCTCCCCCGGCGGCACGTCGGCGCGCGCCATGTAGCCGCCGGTCGACTCGTGGAACTCGACCTCGCAGCGCTCCGCGATCGCGAGCGTGTTGTCGCACGCCTCGGGCATGCCGTGCTGGTCGGCCCACAGCGCGCGCATCTCGGCGGCGGACTTGATGTAGTAGCCGCCGCCGTCGAACTTCAGCCGCTTGGGGTCCGACAGCGTCTTGCCGGACGCGACGCAGATCAGCGCGTCCTGGGCCGGGGCGTCCTCGGGGGCGTTGTAGTGGGAGTCGTTGGTCGCGACCGGCGGGATGCCGAGCTCCTTGCCGAGCTTGAGCAGGTCGTCGCGGGTGCGCTTCTCGATGCCGATCCCGTGGTCCATGACCTCGAGGAAGAAGCTGTCCTTGCCGAAGATGTCCTGCAGCTCGGCGGCGGCGCGGCGGGCCTCGTCGTACTGCCCGAGGCGGAGCCGGGTCTGGATCTCGCCGGAGGGGCAGCCGGTGGTGGCGATGAGGCCCGAGGAGTACGTCGAGAGCAGCTCGCGGTCCATCCGGGGCTTGTAGTAGAAGCCCTCGAGGCTGGCCAGCGACGACAGCCGGAACAGGTTGTGCATGCCGGCGGTGCTCTCGGCCCACATCGTCATGTGGGTGTAGGCGCCGCCGCCCGCGACGTCGTCGCCGCCCTCCTCGGCGATGTCGCCCTTGCCCCAGCGCACCCGGCGGCGCTCGTCGCGGCGGGTGCCCGGCGTGAGGTAGGCCTCGATGCCGATGATCGGCCTGACGCCGTACTGGCGGGCCTTGGACCAGAAGTCGTAGGCGCCGTGCAGGTTGCCGTGGTCGGTCATCGCGATCGCCGGCATGCCGAGGTCGGAGACCCGGCCGAAGAGGCCGTCGAGGAGCGAGGCGCCGTCGAGCATGGAGTACTCGGTGTGCACGTGCAGGTGCACGAAGCTGCTCGGGTCGGACGCCGATGCCGTCATCTGCTGCGATGACCCCTTCCGGAGCGTGTGCGGGCATGCCTGGGACGACCGGGGATGGTGGCCGGCCGCACCTCGGTGGGGAAGGCCGTCAGCCTACGCGACCCGGTGCCCTCACCGTGGCATGACCCACCGACAGTCTCGGGACCGGCCCAGAACTGTCTCAGGACTTCTGGCTGGAGTGCGCCGGGGTCCCCTTGGCGACGCTGGTCCGGCCCCAGCCGTGCAGCCGCTCGATCTCGATCCAGGCGTCGACGCGGCGCCGGTCGCGGCGCCGGTACGGCTTGCCGGTGTAGTGCCGCGCGAGCCGGTCGATGCCCGCCAGGTCGGTGTCCTCGGCCATCTCGACGACGCGGCCGGTGAACGACACGTGGGTGTACCAGCCGGCCTCGTCGAGCACGGTCATCGCCACCCGCGGGTCGCGGCGGATGTGGGCGAGGCGCTTGCGGCCCTCGTCCATGTTCACGTGGATGCGGTCGCCGTGCTCGTCCGAGGAGTCCAGCAGGTACCAGGTCGCCACCGACACCGGCCAGCCGTCCTTGCGGAGCGTGGTGATCGTCGCCGGGTTGGGCTTGGCGAGCAGGGCGCGGACGTCGTCGGCGAGCCGGAAGGGGCCCTGGTTGGTTCCGAGATCGGGCATGTCCCCGAACCTACCTATTCCGGGTCCTTCTCGGCGGCGTCCAGGCTCTCACTGATCACCACGTGCATGATCCGGGCCAGCCTGTCGCGGCCGAGCCGGTCCCCCACCGCGGGCCCGCGCCGGGCCATCCGGTCGACGATCTCGGCCTCCCGGTCCGGGTCGCGGCCGGCCTCCCCCGGCACGTCCTTGAGCCGCTGCGCGGCGGCGGTCAGCGCGGCGCGCTCCGCGAGCAGGGCGGCGAGCCGGTCGTCGACGTCGTCGATCCGCCGCCGGACACCGGCGACCGGGTCGGCCCCGAACCAGGCCATGTGGAGGTCGGGCGACCGCTCCTCGTTGTCGGATCCGTCGGTGCGGCGTACGACGACGAGGCCGTGGCGGGCGTAGAACGCCTGGGCGCGGACGTTGCTCTCGAACACCCAGAGCCCGAACCCGTCCGGGAGCAGCCCCTTGACGAGGTCGAGCAGGACGGCGCCGATGCCCTGCCCGGTCAGGTCGGGACGGACGTAGAGGGAGTCGAGCCAGCCCGGGTCGACGACCACGTAGCCGACGACCTCGCCGTGCCGGGCCGCGACCCATGCGGCCCGGTCGACCGGCATCGCCGTGGTGCGCGGCTCGAGTCCGAGCACCTCGCGGAACCAGTGGGTGCACTCCTCGCGCGTGTGCACCGAGCGCGGCATGGCCGGGTACGCCGCCTCCCGGGCCGCCCAGAAGAGGTCGGCGAGCGTCTCGACGTCGGCCCCGGTCGCAGGACGGAGCTCGAGGTCGGCCGCCTCAGTGGGCATGCCGGATCTGCTCGAGCGCGGCGGCCAGGTCGTCGGGGTAGTCGGACTGGTACTCGACGTACTCGCCGGTGTCGGGGTGCTCGAAGCCCAGGCGTACGGCGTGCAGCCACTGCCGCTCGAGGCCGACGCGCGCGGCGAGCTTCGGGTCGGCGCCGTAGGTCAGGTCGCCGACGCACGGGTGCTTGAGCGCGGCCATGTGCACCCGGATCTGGTGGGTGCGGCCGGTCTCGAGGTGGATCTCGAGCAGGCTGGCGAACCGGTGCGCCTCGAGCGTCTCGTAGTGGGTCACGCTGTGCTTGCCGTCGGCGCGGACCGCGAACTTGTAGTCGTACTTGGGGTTCCGGCCGATGGGCGCGTCGATCGTGCCGCGCAGCGGGTCGGGGTGGCCCTGCACGAGCGCGTGGTAGACCTTGTCGACCGTGCGGTGCCGGAAGGCGTTCTTGAGCCGGGAGTAGGCGTACTCCGACTTGGCGATCACCATCACGCCCGACGTACCCACGTCGAGCCGCTGCACGATGCCCTGCCGCTCGGACGCGCCGCTGGTGGCGATCCGGAAGCCGGCGGCTGTCAGGTGACCGACGACGGTCGGGCCGGACCAGCCGGGGCTGGGGTGGACGGCGACGCCGATGGGCTTGTCGATCACGACGAGCGCGTCGTCGTCGTGGATGATCTTGATGCCCTCGACGATCTCGGGGACCACCGCGACCGGGTCGACGGTGGCCGGGATCTCGACGTCGAGCACCGAGCCCGCGTGCACCCGCTCGGACTTCGCCGGAGCGTGGCCGTCGACGCGGACGAGCCCCTGTGCGACGAGGTCCGCGGCGCGGGTGCGGGAGAACCCGAACATCCGGGCCAGCGCGGCGTCGAGACGCTCCCCCGCCAGCCCGTCGGGCACGCTGACGGTGCGGTGCTCGCTGGACCCGGCACCGTGCGCGGCGGCCGTCACTGCGACGGCCCCCGACGGCGCGGCTCGCCGTCCCGGGTGCCGTCGACCCGCAGCCCGCGGATCGCCTGGAGGATCACCAGTCCGGCGGCGATGTTGATGCAGATATCGGCGACGTTGAAGACCGGGAAGTTCGGGAAGCGCAGGAAGTCCACGACGTGCCCGCGCATCGGGCTCGGCTCGCGGAAGATCCGGTCGGTCAGGTTGCCGACGACGCCGGCCAGCAGGAAGCCGAGGGCGAGCGCCCAGCCGGTGCTGGCCACGCGGCGCGCGGTCCACAGCACGGCGACCGTGGCCGCGATCGCCACGCAGGACAGCGCGAAGGTGTAGCCGGTGCCCAGGCTGAACGCCGCACCGCTGTTGAAGGTCAGGAACAGGCCGAACCAGTCGCCGATGAGGGGCACCTCGGTGTGCGGCTCGAGCCGGGCCAGCACGAGCTGCTTGGTGCCGAGGTCGAGCGCGTAGCCGGTGAGCGCGACGGCGGCGAACACCACGAGGTGCCGGCCGCTCGGCTGCGGGCGGCCGCTCGTGGGGGCAGGACGGTCGGGGGTCTCGGGCCGGATGTCGTTGTCGCCGCTGGTCAGCGACGCTCCTCGCGCTGCTTGCATGACAGGCACAGTGTCGCACGCGGAAATGCCATCAACCGCATCTTGCCGATCGGCTGACCGCAGCTCTCGCACACGCCGTACGTGCCGTCGTCGATGCGAGCCAGGGCCCGCTGGGTCTGGGCCAGCAGCATGCGGGCGTTGTTGGCCAGGCTCATCTCGTGGTCGCGCTCGAACGTCGTCGAGCCGACGTCGGCCTGGTCGTTGCCGGCGCCGTCTCCGGCGTCGCGCATCAGGTCGTGGAGCTCGTGCTCGGCGAGGTTGAGCTCGTTCCTGAGCCGGTCGCGCTCGGCGAGCAGCTCGTTGCGGACCTCGTCGAGCTCCTTCTGGGTCCACGGCTTCTCGTCGGCCTTGACCGCCAGGCTGCGCGGCTTGCGGGCGCCGCCCGTCGCGGCGGCCTTCTTCGTGGCCGCTGCCTTCTTGGCGGCGGTCTTCTTGGTGGGTGCCTCTGTCACGGCCGCCTTCTTCGCGGGAGTCTTCTTCGCGGGCGTCTTCTTGGCCGCGGCCTTCTTGGCGGGAGCCGCCTTCTTCGCCGCGGTCTTCTTGACGGGTGCCCGAGTCGCTGCCGCCTTCTTGGCCACGGTCTTCTTCGCGGCGGTCTTCTTGGCCGGGGTGGCCTTCTTGGCCGTCTTCTTGGCCGCTGTCTTCTTGGCAGCGGTCGTCTTGGCCGGTGTCTTCTTGGCGGGGATCGCCTTCTTGGCGGCCGTCTTCTTCGCCGGAGCGGCCTTCTTCGCCGCGGTCTTCTTCGCGGGAGCAGTCTTCTTCGCGGCGGTCTTCGTGGCCGGCTTGGTGGCTGCCGCGGGGCTCTTCCTGTCGGCCGTCTTCTTGGCGGGAGCCGACTTCTTCGCCGCGGGCTTGCGGCCGCCGCCGGTGACGCGCCGGGCGGCTGCGGCCGCCTTCCCGGCGACCTTGCGCGCTGTCCCTCGTGCCATGTCCCTGGCCCCCTCGAAGCCGGTGGGCACCCGACCCGAGAGAGGCCGGATACGAAAGGCACGTGCGGCTCCTGCCACACGCGTGTGCGCGAGGATAGACCCGCGGTCCGGACCAGACAACCAGCCACGCGGGGCATTCCGGGTGCCCCGGACCGAACCGGACAGAACTTCTCACACGACTCCGAACTGCCGGCACACGCGGAATCCGGATGAGCCGCCGCGGCGTGGTCTGGCAGACTTGGCGGTACCGCAAGGCGTGGACGGGACGAGTAGCTCCGAGCACAGCCGGCAGCGACCCGGGGACGGTGAGAGCCCGGGGGTGTTGTCCGGAGCGAAGATCACCCCCGAGCCGCCGGAAGAGCGCCGACACCGAGACCACCAGGTTCCGGTGCCCGGCAGGTAGAACCGGCAGCGGTGGAACCACGAGAGGGTGTGCGCACACCGGCCCGGTGGACAACACAGGACACCGGCCAGGAGCGGGCATCAAGAAGGGTGGTACCGCGGGACCGGCCGTCGGCCGGGCTCGTCCCTTCACGGCACGACCACGACACCCCGTGAACACCGTGAACCCGTGAAGGAATGTCTGACGTGAGCAGCGAGTACACCCCGGTCCCGCCCCAGGTGGACCTCCCCGCCATGGAGCACGACGTGCTGGCGTTCTGGGAGGACGACAAGACCTTCCAGCAGTCGCTGGACTTCGCCGGCGACCGGCCGCGCTGGACGTTCTACGAGGGGCCGCCGACCGCCAACGGCATGCCCGGCACCCACCACGTCGAGGCGCGGGTCTTCAAGGACGTGTTCCCCCGGTTCAAGACCATGCAGGGCTTCCGGGTGGACCGGAAGGCCGGCTGGGACTGCCACGGCCTGCCCGTCGAGCTGGCCGTGGAGAAGGAGCTCGGCTTCTCCGGCAAGGGCGACATCGAGGCGTACGGCGTCGCGGAGTTCAACGCCAAGTGCCGCGAGTCGGTGCTGCGCCACGTCGACGCGTTCGAGGAGATGTCGGACCGGATGGGCTTCTGGGTCGACACCGAGGACCCCTACGTGACGATGACGCCCGAGTACGTCCAGTCGGTGTGGTGGGCGCTCAAGCAGATCTTCGACAAGGGCCTGCTCGTCGAGGACTACCGCGTCGCGCCGTACTGCCCGCGCTGTGGCACCGGTCTCTCCGACCACGAGCTGGCGCAGGGCTACGAGACCGTGACGGACCCGTCGGTGTACGTCCGGTTCCCGCTGACGTCGGGCCCGTACGCCGGCAAGGCGTCGCTGCTCGTGTGGACCACGACGCCGTGGACGCTGGTCTCGAACACCGCGGTCGCGGTCAATCCGGAGGTCGACTACGTGGTGGCGAGCAACGGCGAGGAGACCCTCGTCGTCGCTGAGCCGCTGTTCGAGCAGGTGCTCGGCGAGGGCTGGACCGTCGAGGCGACGCTGCCCGGGACCGAGATGGAGCGGTGGACCTACCAGCGGCCGTTCGAGCTCGTCGAGTTTCCCTCCGAGGCGCACTTCGTGGTGCTGGCGGACTACGTCACCACGGAGGACGGCACCGGCCTCGTGCACCAGTCCCCCGCGTTCGGCGAGGACGACATGAAGGTGTGCAAGGCCTACGGGCTGCCGGTCGTCGTACCCGTGCGCCCCGACGGCCACTTCGAGGACGACCTCGACCTGGTGGGCGGCCAGTTCTTCAAGCACGCCGACGCGGACCTGGTCGCCGACCTCGAGGCGCGCGGACTGATGTTCCGGCACGTCGCTTACGAGCACTCCTACCCGCACTGCTGGCGCTGCCACACCGCGCTCATGTACTACGCGCAGCCGTCGTGGTACGTCCGCACCACCGCGGTGAAGGACGCGCTGCTGCGGGAGAACGAGCGCACCAACTGGTACCCCGACACGATCAAGTGGGGCCGCTACGGCGACTGGCTGAACAACAACATCGACTGGGCGCTCTCGCGCAGCCGCTACTGGGGCACGCCGCTGCCGATCTGGCGCTGCGGCGAGGGCCACCTGACCTGCGTCGGCTCGCTCGCCGAGCTGTCCGAGCTGTCGGGCACCGACCAGTCCGGGCTCGACCCGCACCGTCCGTACGTCGACGAGGTGACCATCACCTGCCCGGAGTGCCAGGGCGAGGCGCGGCGCGTGCCCGAGGTGATCGACGCCTGGTTCGACAGCGGCTCGATGCCGTTCGCCCAGTGGGGCTACCCGCACAAGCCGGGGTCGGCGGAGAAGTTCGAGGCGGCGTACCCGGCCGACTTCATCTGCGAGGCGATCGACCAGACCCGTGGCTGGTTCTACACGCTGATGGCGATCGGCACGCTGGTGTTCGACCGGTCGGCGTACCGCAACGTGCTCTGCCTCGGCCACATCCTCGCCGAGGACGGCCGCAAGATGTCCAAGCACCTCGGCAACATCCTCGAGCCGATCCCGCTCATGGAGCAGCACGGCGCCGACGCGGTGCGCTGGTTCATGGCGGCGTCCGGCTCGCCCTGGGCGGCGCGCCGGGTCGGGCACGTCGCGATCCAGGAGACCGTGCGCAAGGTGCTGCTGACCTACTGGAACACCGTCGCTTTCCACGTCCTCTACGCCCGTACGGCGAAGTGGACGCCGGCCGACGGCGCCCCGGAGGTCAGCAAGCGGCCGGTGCTCGACCGGTGGCTGCACGCCGAGACCGCGCGGCTGGTCGGCCGCGTGACCGAGGCGATGGAGAACTTCGACACCCAGCGCGCCGGCAACCTGCTCGCGCAGTTCGTCGACGACCTGTCCAACTGGTACGTCCGCCGCTCGCGCCGCCGCTTCTGGGACGGCGACCCGGCCGCGCTGATGACGCTGCACGAGACCATCGACACGGTCACCCGGCTGATGGCGCCGCTGGTGCCGTTCATCACCGAGCGGGTGTGGCAGGACGTCGTGCGCTCGGTCGACCCGTCGGCGCCGACATCGGTGCACCTCGCGTCGTGGCCGGAGTACGACGAGTCCGCGGTCGACGAGGAGCTGTCCGGCGCCGTCGCGCTGGCCCGGCGCCTGGTCGAGCTCGGCCGTGCCGCGCGGGCCGAGGCGAAGGTGCGGACCCGTCAGCCGCTCCGCCGCGCGCTCGTCGCGTCGACGGCGTACGCCCGTCTGACCGAGGAGCTTCGCCGCGAGGTCGCCGACGAGCTCAACATCGGCGGGCTCGAGCCGCTGTCGTCGGCCGCCGAGGGGCTCGTGGACTTCTCGGCGAAGGGCAACTTCCGGGCGCTCGGCAAGCGGTTCGCGAAGCGGACCCCGCGCGTCGCCGCCGCCATCGCCGCCGCCGACGCCGCCGCGCTGCACGCCGCGCTCGAGGCCGACGGCAAGGCCACGGTCATGGTCGACGGCGAGGAGGTCGAGGTGCTGCCGGACGAGGTGATCGTCTCCGAGCGCCCGCGCGAGGGCTGGTCGGTGGTCAACGAGCAGGGTGAGACCGTCGCGCTCGACCTCGAGCTCACCCCCGAACTGGTCCGCGCCGGTCTCGCGCGCGAGGCAGTTCGGCTGGTGCAGGAGGCGCGCAAGGCCAGCGGCTTCGACGTCAGCGACCGGGTGGTGCTCCGCTGGGCGGCCAAGGGCGAGACGGCCGAGGCGATGCGCGAGCACGCCGACCTGGTCGCCGACGAGGTGCTGGCGGTGGAGATGGCCGAGGTCCCCTCGATCGACGGGGACAACGCCGTACGCGACGACGACCTCGGGCTGGCCTTCACGGTGGCCAAGGCCTGACCCGGCACGACCCCGGAATGACATCGGCCCGGCAGGTCCTCATCGGGACCTCCCGGGCCGGTTCGTTGTCCACAGGACTGCCCACGCGTTCCTGACGCATCCCACGTGATGTTTCGGCCCGGTTGCGTCGGTTTACCAGCAGCAGGTGGTAACCCGACACCCCCCAACACGACGAAGGCCGGGTCCCCTCCACAGGGGGCCCGGCCTTCGTTCGACGCGGTTGCAGCAGGTGTGCAGCAGGTGCTGCGGGTGGGATCAGCCGTTGTCGGCGTCGTCCCCGAGAAGCGACTTGAGGCGCTTGGGCGCGTGGTCGCTGGTGGCGAGGGCGGGGTTGCCGCCGGTCTCGCCGGAGTTGTCGAGGATCTCCAGCTGCTGGGTGAAGTAGGTCTTCAGCCGGCTGCGGTACTCGCGCTCGAAGTTGCGGAGCGTCTCGACCTCGGAGTTGAGCTTGTCCTTCTCCTTCTCGAGGTCGCCGAAGAGCTGCTGGCGACGCTCGGCGGTCTCGGAGTCGAGCATCTGCGAGCGGGTGCGGGCGTCGGCCTCCATGCGCTCGGACTTGACCTTGGCCTCGGCCTCCAGGCGCTCGGCCTTCGTGCGGGCCTCGCCGACGATCTTGTCGGCCTGGTTCTTGGCGTCGGCGACGAGCTCGTCGGCGTTGCGAGTCGCGATCTCGAGCAGGCGGGCCGCGGCGCTGGACGCGTCGGCGACGGTCGCCACCTTGATCGTCTCGACCGGGCCGGCGGCGGGCGCGGCGGCCGGCGTGGGCTCGGGAGCCTTGACGGGCTCCGGCTCCTTGGCGACCTGCTTCTCCGGGACAGGAGCGGCACCGCCACCCTGCTGGGCGGCCTGGAGCTTCTGGCGGAGGTCGTCGTTCTCCCGTGTGAGCCGCGCCAGCTCCGCCTCGACCTCGTCGAGGAACTGGTCGACCTCCCCCATGTCGTAGCCCTCGCGGAGGCGGACCGGAGTAAAGCGCTTGTTGCTCACGTCCTCAGGCGTCAGCGGCATGACCTCACCCTTACTCGTTGTCGTCAGTGTTGCTGCTTGCGAACCTGCGTCGTTGCTGTTCTAGGACTGCGTCGTGCCCACCGTACTCCGAAGAAAGCCCTCGTCGTCCAGTGGGGCCGCGGCCTCCCCGAGCCCGCCGCGGGACGGTGGCAGCCTACCTGCGCCCCAAGCCCGCGTCACACCGTGACCGCGGCGTGGCCTGCGGTTTCTCAGGAAAGGAAGATCATCCGGTTCAGGATCTGGAGGAGGTACACCGCGATCAGGACGATCAGGAAGCTGGTGTCCAGGGCGATGCTGCCGATGCGCAGCGGCGGCACGAACCGCCGGACGAACAGGATCGGCGGGTCGGTGATCGTGTAGACGATCTCCAGCACGAACAGGACCGGCCCGGTGGGCGTCCAGGAGCGCGCGAAGATCTGGACCCAGTCCACGACCAGGCGGATCAGCATCAGCGCCAGGAAGATGAACAGGATCGTGTCGATGATCGATCCGACGAGCAGCACGCGGCGATCCTAGCCAGGGAGTCCGAGAGAAACGGGCGGGCGGCGGCGTACGGCGGAGAACGATGCCGAAACGCGACCTCGGTCAGGACTGGTTGAAGAACCCGTCCTCACGGATCCGCTGCTTGTCCTCGGCGGCGACCGTCACGTTGGGCGGCGAGAGCAGGAACACCTTGTTGGTGACCCGCTCGATGCTCCCGCGGACGCCGAAGATCAGCCCGGCCGCGAAGTCGACGAGCCGCTTGGCGTCGGCGTCGTCCATCTCGGAGAGGTTCATGATCACCGGCACGCCCTCGCGGAAGTTCTCGCCGATCGTGCGCGCGTCGTTGTAGCTGCGCGGGTGCAGCGTGGTGATCCGCGACAGCTCCGCCACCGTGCTCGCCTGCGCGGCCGGCTGCGGCCGGCGACGCTCGGTCAGGTCGGCGACCGGGGCGGGACGGGACTCCGCGCGGTCGAGGCGGTCGACACGCTCCAGACGCGCCTCGTCACGGAGGCCGCGCGCGTCGCGCGCGTCACGACGGGCGGGCTGCTCGTCGTACTCGTCGTAGTAGTCGTCGTCGTAGCGCTCGGTGTCCTCGAGCAGGCCGAGGTAGACACCCATCTTGCGCATCGCGCTGCCCATTGACATTGCCTTCCGGTACGGCGCCAGGCCCCGTCGACCTGGTGCTGCTGGCGTGCTCTGACACTACCGTTCGGGAGGCCTCGGTCCGAGGACCGCAGACCCAATCCGCACGTGTGTCGCACCTGTCCGAACGGCGTCCTCCAGGTCGCCGCTCATCCCCGCCGAGACCCAGGTCGCGGAGGGGTCCACCCGGCGGACCTCGTCGGCCAGCCGGGCGAGTCGTTCGAACGCCGGCCGGGGGTCCTCCCCCAGCGGCGCCACGGCCATCACGCCGCGCAGGCGCAGGCCCTCGGCGGCGGCCACGCCCTCCGCCAGCGCGGGTACGTCGGCCGGCGCGGCGCCGCCGCGGCCGGTCCCCTGGCCCGCATCGGGATCCAGGTTCACCTGCACGAGGCAGTCGACCGTCCTGTCGCGCAGGTGCGCGCCGCGGCTGAGCCCCTTGAGCAGCTTGGCGCGGTCGACCGACTCCACCACGTCGGCGTACTGCGCCACCGCGGCCGCCTTGTTGCTCTGCAGGTTGCCGACGAAGTGCCAGCGCAGCCGCAGGTCCCGCAGCTCGGCGGCCTTCGCCTCCGCCTCCTGGTGGCGGTTCTCGCCCACGTCGGTGACGCCGAGCTCGGCGAGCAGGCGTACGTCGGAGGCCGGGAAGAACTTGGTGACCACGGTGATCGTGACCTCGTCGGGCGAGCGGCCCACGTCGGCGCAGGCGGACGCGATCCGCTCGCGGACGGCCGCGAGGTTGCTCGCGATCTCGTCGCGTCGGCTGCTCTGGTCGGTCACGGTCGCACCCGCACGATCCCCGCGAGGCGCCCGGACTCGGGGCCCTGGCGGCGGTAGGAGAAGAGGTCCTCGTCCTCGATCGTGCACCGGCTCGCGTCGACCATCTCGACGCCGGCGGCCTTCAGCTGCGCGACCACACCGGCCCCGATGTCGAGCGCGGGCGTGCCCCAGGTGGTGGTCGCCTCGGCCTCAGGGACCGCGGCGGCGACCTCGGCCTGCATCTCGGCAGGCACCTCGTAGCAGCCGCCGCAGACGTGCGGCCCCACCCAGGCGACGAGCCGCTCGGCACCGAGCTCGCGGAGCCGGTCGACCGCGGCGGGCACGACGCCGGCGACGAGACCGGGCCGGCCGGCGTGCACGGCACCGACGACCCCTCGGTCGGGGTCGGCGAGCAGCAGCGGCACGCAGTCGGCGACCCGCACCACGACGGCGAGACCGGCGGTGCCGGTGACGATCCCGTCGGCCACCGGCGGCGCGCCGGGCGCGTCGACCACCGCGACGTCGCGGCCGTGCACCTGGCTCATCAGGGCGAGCGGCGTACCGGCGTCGCCGGCGAACGCCTCCGCGAGCCGCGCCAGGTTGGTCTCGAGCTCCCCGGACTCGGCGGCGTGGCGTCCGAGGTCGAGGGACGCGTACGGACCGCCACTGACTCCTCCGTGGCGGTCCGTGAACGCGACGTCGACCGTGGCGGCCCCGACGCGGGTGTCCTGGTAGGCGAACACGCCTACTTCAGGAAGTCCGGGACGTCGAGCTCGTCGTCGTCGAGCGCCGCCGGGCGGGGCTGCGCGGGCCGGGGCTGGGCCGGCTGCGCGGGCTGGGCCGGGGCGGCCTGCTGCGTCGCTGTCGTAGCCGAGGCGGGCTGGACCTGACGGCTGGGCTGCGGGCGCGCACCGTCACCGGCCGCGGGGGCCGGCGTGCTCTGCGGAGCCCGGTTGGCGGCGGCCTGCGCGGCGGCCCGGGTCTCGGCCTGGGACTGCGCGGGCACCGGGTCGCGGCGCAGCGCGTTGACGCCCTCGCGACGCTTGGGCATCCCGCCGTCGAAGCCGGCCGCGATGACGGTGACCCGGACCTCGTCGCCGAGCGCGTCGTCGATGACCGCACCGAAGATGATGTTGGCCTCGGCGTGCGCGGCCTGCGACACCAGCGCCGCGGCCTCGTTGATCTCGAACAGGCCGAGGTCGGAACCGCCGGCGATGGAGAGCAGCACGCCGTGGGCACCGTCGATCGAGGCCTCGAGCAGCGGGCTGGAGACTGCCATCTCGGCGGCGGCGACCGCGCGGTCCTCGCCGCGCGCCGAGCCGATGCCCATCAAGGCGGAGCCGGCGTTGGCCATCACGGACTTCACGTCGGCGAAGTCGAGGTTGATCAGGCCCGGCGTGGTGATCAGGTCGGTTATTCCGGAGACACCCTGCAGCAGCACCTGGTCGGCCTGCTTGAACGCGTCGAGCACCGACACGTTGCGGTCGCTGATCGACAGCAGCCGGTCGTTGGGGATGACGATGAGGGTGTCGACCTCCTCGCGGAGCTGCGAGATCCCCTCCTCGGCGGAGTTGGCGCGACGGCGGCCCTCGAACGCGAAGGGCCGCGTCACGACGCCGATGGTCAGCGCGCCCAGCGAGCGGGCGATGCGCGCGACGACCGGCGCGCCGCCGGTGCCGGTGCCGCCACCCTCGCCGGCGGTCACGAAGACCATGTCGGCGCCCTTGATGACCTCCTCGATCTCCTCGGCGTGGTCCTCGGCGG
>NZ_CAMPGZ010000004.1 GCF_946885725.1 uncultured Nocardioides sp. | reverse complement strand
CTCCGCAAGCTCATCGACCAAATGGCCGACCCGAAATATCAGGACGAGCACCGCGTGGCACTCCCCGCTCGCAGTGGCCGCTGGCGGCTGCTCCAGGGCATGGTCCTCGCCAACCGCCCGTGGCTTCTCGTGCCCGGCCTCAAGTCGGCACTGGTTGCGGCACTGGCCACCGGAGCCATCGCCACGATCAACTCCACGGTCTGGCTCCTGGCCGGCTCCTTGTCCTGGTGGCGCCTTCTGGTCGCAACGGTTGCCTCTGTTGCGCTCGTCGTCGCCTGGATCGTGATCGACGGCAGGCTGTGGGATCGCCCGGACAACGACTCTCCCGAGGCTCGGGACAGGTCCCGTCTCTACAACACCTCGACGCTGATCACCCTGACCACGGGGACGCTGATCTGCTACCTCGCGCTCTACGTCGTGAACCTGGCCTGGGCTCTCTTCGTGCTCGACCCCGCCGTCATGGGTGGCTACCTCCGTATGGCCCTCGGCTACGGAGATCTCTTCGTGCTCGCGTGGTTCGTCGCGTCAGCAGCCACAGTGGGCGGCGCTCTGGGCACCGGGTTGGAGTCGGACGGGGCGATCCGCGCGGCGGCCTACTCCAAGCGCGAGGAGGAGCGCCGCGCTCGACTCGCGGACGAGTCCAGCGCGACCAGCCGTCGGCGACGGGCGGACCGGGACTGATCTCCTCTCGCCCGGAGGACGGGCGAGGCGAGCGTCAGCTCCAGTCCACACTGAAGTACTGGACCTCCTGGAACTCGTGGAGACCGGCCCGTGCCCCCTCGCGACCCAGACCGCTCTGCTTCATGCCCCCGAACGGCGCGGCTGGGTCGGACACGATGCCACGGTTGACGCCCACCATCCCGGCCTCGAGCCGCTCGGCGAACTTGAGGGCGCGCTTCAGGTCGCCGGAGTACACGTACGACGCGAGGCCGAACTCGGTGTCGTTGACCTGGCGCAGCAAGTCGTCCTGGTCGTCCCAGGCGATGATCGCGGCCACGGGTCCGAAGATCTCCTGTTGAACCAGCGGAGAGGTCTCATCGACGTCCCGCAGCACGGTGGGCGGGTAGAAGTAGCCGTCGAGCCCGCCCGGCACGGCGGCCTGGTGCGTGATCCGCGCGCCGGCCTCGACCGCCCGAGCAACCAGCTCCGACACGCCGGCCAGTGCCTTCCGCGCAATCAGCGGGCCGACATCGGTGCCGGGGGCGAGCCCGTGACCGACCCGAAGACGTGCCACCGCGGCGCCGAACTTGAACGTGAACTCCTCGAGCACGTCGGCGTGCACATAGAACCGGTTGGCCGCGGTGCAGGCCTGGCCACCGTTGCGGAACTTCGCGATCATCGCGCCCGCGACCGCCGCATCGATGTCGGCATCGTCGAACACCACGAACGGCGCGTTGCCACCGAGCTCCATCGAGGGGTTGATCACCCGCTGAGCCGCTTGCTCGAGGAGCTTGCGGCCGACCTGGGTGGAACCGGTGAACGAGACCGCCCGCACGTCCCGGCTCTCCAGCCACGTCGAGACCACCCCCGGGGCGTCCGAGGACGGCACCACGTTCACCACCCCGTCAGGGACGCCCGCGTCATGCAGGATCGCGGCAATGGCAAGGGCCGTGAGCGGGGTCTCCTCCGCGGGCTTGAGCACCACGGTGCAGCCGGCGGCGAGTGCCGGGGCGAGCTTCCGGGTGACCATCGCCGCGGGAAAGTTCCACGGCGTCACCATCGCCGCGACACCCACGGGCCGGCGGGTCACGATCGTCCGGGTGCCACCAGCCGGGGACTCGGCGTACTCCCCGTCACCGCGGACACACTCCTCGGCATACCAGCGCAGGAACTCGGCGGCGTACGCCAGTTCGGCCTTCGCATCCGTCAGCGCCTTGCCGTTCTCCCGCACGATCAGTGCGGCGAGCCGGTCGGCGTCGGCGAGCATCGCCTGGAAGGCAGCCATCAGGATCGACGAGCGCTGCCGGGGCGTGGTCGCCGACCACGAGTCGAACGCGGACGAAGCCGCTTCGACCGCCGCTACCGCCTCGCAAACACCACCGTCTGCGACCCTGGCGATCACCTCACCGGTTGCTGGATCGAGGACGCTGATCTCACGCCCGTCGCTGGCGCTGTGGCCGCGACCGCCGATCCACACGCCTTGCGCCGGATCCATCCCGACCCGGACAGGCGAGCGAGGGACTCCGCCGGATTCAGTCGCCGCGACGCCCTCGCCGGCCTCTTGGAGGGTCACCGGGCAGTCCTCGCCTGCCAGCGGTCGAGGACGACGGCCAGGATGAGCAGGAGGCCGATCACGAGCTCCTGGGTGTAGCTGGAGATGCGGATCAGGTTCATCCCGTTGGACAGCACGACCAGGAACAGTGCGCCGATCCCGACGAAGCCCAGTCGACCCTCGCCGCCGAAGAACGAGGTGCCGCCCAGCACCGCAGCCGCGATCGACATGATGAGGTACTCCGAGCCGAGGTTCGGCTCACCCGAAGCCACGCGCGCCGTGAGCAGCAGGCCCGCCACAGCGGCGAGCCCACCAGCCAGCACGAACGCGATGGTCTTGGTCCGCGCGACCGGGACCCCGAGGAGGCGCGAGGCGTTCTGGCTGCCGCCGACGGAGTAGATGTAGCGGCCGAGCCTCGTCCAGTACAGGAGCACGTAGAGCGCACCGAGGAAGACGAGGGCGATCACGAAGGAGACCGGGACCGGTCCGATCGAGGAGTACCCGAGGTTGGTGGTGAAGCTCTCGGGGAGGCCGCTGATCGGACTTCCGTCCGACAGCAGCAGGGCGGAGCCGAACGCCAGCGACGCGGTCGCGATCGTCACGATGAACGACGGCACGTTGAAGATCGACGTCACCAGCCCGTTGAGGAGCCCGATCAAGAGCCCCGTGGCCAGACCCGCCAGTACGCCGGCCAGGACGGCCGACGTACCGTCGCCGACCTTCGTCATCACCGTCGCTGACACCACGCTGGTGAGGGCGATGTTCGACGCCAGAGACATGTCGATCTCCGCGGTCAGCAGGACCAGCATCTGAGCCATGGCGAGGAGCAGCAGGAATGAGAGCTGCCGGGACAGGTTGATGCCGTTGTCACCCGAGAGGAAACGCGGCTCGAGGACCGCGAAGAGTACGACCGCCGCGACCAGGAGCACGGGAAGGAGGCCGACCTTCAACGCACCTTCGGTCGCGCGAGATCGGGACACGTCATCCCCCTTCGACGCGGCGACCGGGGCCGCTGCCTCCTGCTGGGCGACCATGTCAGGCTGAGCGGTCAACGTAGCCACCTCCTGCGGCCGGCTCTGGCCGGCTCGTTCCGAAAAATGCGTTCACGACGTTGGATTCCGTGCGGTCATCGCCGCGCAGGTCGGCGACGATGCGTCCCTCGCGCACCACGTAGATGCGATGCGCCACCCCCAACAGCTCTTCGGTGTCGGAGGAGATCAGCAGGACGGCCTTGCCGGCGTCGACCAGGTTCTTCATGTGCTCGTAGACGTCGACCTTGGCCCCGATGTCGATGCCGACTGTCGGCTCGTCGAAGACGTGGACCCCGAAGTCCGCGGCGAACGATCGCCCGAGGAGAGCCTTCTGCTGGTTGCCGCCGGAGAACCAGCGGATCCCCAGCTTCTGGTTCGCGGGCTTGATCCGAAGGGCCTGCACCGCCTGAGCGTTGTACTGCGCGACCTTGCGTCTGCTGACGATGCCGCGCCGCGTGACCGCGCCGGTGACGACCGGGCCGAGCGAGAGTGACTCGGCGAGCGTCGCCGTCGGCACGAGACCTTCGGTCTTGCGGTCCGGCGGGTAGTACATGAGCCCCTGCGCCATGGCAGCGCGGGGACTGGGCCTCCTCAGCCGGGTCCCGTCGATCTCGACGTGCCCCTTCTCGAGCCTCTCCAGCCCGAAGCAGGCCCGCCCGAGCTCGGACTTTCCCCCGCCCACCAAGCCCGCTACGCCGACGATCTCGCCCGCCCTGAGCTCGATGCTCGCATCCTGCAGGCCGTGGCTCGTCGCGCCCTCGATCCGGAGGCGGACAGCGCCGGGCCGGGCCTCGATGTGTGGGAACAGCTTGTCGAGACTGCGCCCCGCCATCAGCTCCACCAAGCGCTGGTCGGACACATCGGCCAACGCCAGCGTGTCGACCTTCTCACCGTCACGGAGCACGGTCACCCTGTCGGCCAGGGACCGGATCTCAGCGAGCCGGTGCGAGATGTAGACGATGCCGATGCCCTGCGCCCGCAGCTCGACCAGGATTCTGAACAGGTCGTCGGCCTCGCCGTGGCTCAGGGACGCCGTGGGCTCGTCGAGGATCAGGACAGGCGACTGGTGGTAGAGCACCCGCGCGATCTCGATCAGCTGCATCTCCGCGCGGGACAGACCGGCCACCTTGCGTCGCGGGTCGATCCGCAGCCGCACCCGTTCGAGCGCTTCCCGGGCCTCCCGGAGCATGGCCGCCTTGTTGAGGAGGCGACCGCCGCGCAGCCGCTCCTGTCCCAGGTGGATGTTGTCCACCACGCTGAGCTGTGGGATCAGGCTGAGCTCCTGGTGCACGGTGCCGATGCCCGAGGCAAGGGCGCTGGTGGGGGTGAGTCCGAGCAGCTCGCGCCCGTCGAGCCGAACTGTTCCCTCATCAGCGCGGACGGATCCGGAGATGATCTTGATGAGGGTGGACTTGCCCGCACCGTTCTCCCCCAGCAGCGCGTGGATCTCGCCACGGTTGAGGTCGAAGGAGACTTCGCTCAGGGCACGCGTGCCGCCGTAGCTCTTGGACAGCCGCTGTGCCTCGAGGAGCGGCGCGACCTCTGGTGTGACCATGACTTCTTCCTTGGCGTCTGACTCTCAGCCGGCCTTGACCGTGAAGACCGGCTTCCAGTCGTCCGGAGCGAACGTCGTTTCGGGAACGAACTCGCTGACGGGCTGAGCACCTTCGGCCTCGTCGCCGCACACCAGGTACGGCGCGGGGTAGGCACGTTGCTTCTCTTCATCGAGCGGAATGCCTTGGAGAAGACGGACCGTCATGTCGATCGCCACTCGCGCCTGGGTCGCCGGCTGGTCCGTGGCGGCGCAGGCGACCTTCCCCTTCTCGATGTTCGCCAGCGTCTCCGGCGTCATGTAGCTTCCGATGATCTTGGCTCGGTTACCCAGACCCGCGGCCGCTGCGGCGTCGGCACCGACAGCGTTCCCGGCGATGACCGAGACGCCGGCGTTGGCCTGCAGCGTGTCCTCGATCAGGCGCAGCTGCGTGTCCTTGTCGGTGTCGCCGTACTTCGTCTCGACGACGTTCGCGTCAGCACCCTGGACCGCGTCGGCCAAGCCGTCATTGGCGTCCTCGGCCCAGCCGGCTCCGGGAGGTCCAGGGAACCAAGCGACGTTCTCGCCGCTGGTGTTGTTCGCAAGGTACTCGCCGACCGTCGTGCCGATGCGACGCCAGCTGAGGACGGAGCGGGCGCTCACGTCCTTGTTGGCGATGCCGTTGAGGGCGTCGATGACCACGATGTCTTGCGCGATGAGCTGGTCGACCTTGGCGTTGAGGCCGTCTGCGCTGATGGCGCCGATGACCACCGCGTCGGCGCCGCCGGCGACGCAGTCGTCGATCTGGCTGATCTGCGTGGACAGCTCGGTGTAGCCACCGGCCTCGTAGAAGTCGAGGTTGACGCCCAGCCGACGGGCCTCCTCGACCATGCCGTAGTTGACCGCGACCCAGTAGGCGTCACTCAGGTGAGGCACCACGGCGCAGATTCGCCAGTCCTCGGTCGCCAGGTCGCTGGGGATGGCGTTGTACACGCCCTCGACCGCCTTGCCCTCGCACGCGGCGTCCTCGGTGTCGGCGCAGTCGACGAAGAGCGACGGTGCCCACCATGGGTCGGCCTTCAGTCCTTCGCGGATCTCGTCAGGGGTTGCGTCGTACTTGCCTTGGTCGGCGCCCTGGATCGGCTTGCTGGCGTCGAACTCCGCCGCGGCGCTGCTGCGGCCGGCGTCCGTGCTGCAGGCGGTGAGCGCGAGCGCCGACAGGGCGAGCGCGGCGATCCCCCGCAAGGTGTTGCCGTTCATGGGTTGCTCCTTCACGAGTTCGGGGGGGTGACGAGGTCCGCGCCCGAGTGCGCCGCGACGTTGACACGGTGCTGCCAGCTCTCGGATCGCCCGGCAATCCAGACCAGGGCGGACCGCACGTCGGTCAGCGGGCGGGGCCAGCGGGTGCCGACCTTGCCGTAGAGGCGGGAGTACTTCTGGGTGGCGTCAGAGACGCCGCGCTGACGTTGCTCCCAGGCGCGCAGTCCGGTGGGTACGTCGTCGTGCTGGTCGAGGACGGTGGCCAGGGAGAAGCCGTTCACCATGGCGACGCACGCGGCCTGGCCGAGGTTGGGGGCCATCGCGGTGGCGGAGTCGCCCACGATGGCGCCGCGGCCGTTCACCCAGCTGTGGGTGCGCACGTCGTGGAAGGCAGCCCACCGGGACTGGTCCGGGATGCGCTCGAGGTAGTGGCGTACGTCGGGGAAGGAGTCGCCCCACGACTTGTGGTTGAACGGCTGCTCACGACCCTCGAGGTCCTTGGCCGGGCAGCAGGTGTAGATGTACACCTCCTCCGGGGTGACGGGAACGATGCCGACGCGGCGGCCACCGTTCCAGTACTCCAGCGCCTCGTTGGCGACGTCGTCCGGGCGCCGCGGCACGAGGTGCCGCATGCAACCGTCCTCCAGGTCGCGCACGACGAGATCGAGGCCGAGTGCGCGGCGAACCGCGGAGTAAACGCCGTCGGCGCCGACGATCAGGTCAGCCGGCAGTGACTCGCCCGTCTCGAGGAGCAGCCGCCCGTCGGGAGTGGCGCCGCTGACCTGCGAGCCGGTCACGATCTTGACGCCGGCTCGGCGAGCGGCGTTGGCGAGGGCCTGGTGCAGCTCGGTGCGCTTGACGGTGATGAGTCGCGTGGACCCGTCCTTCATCCAGTCGTTCTGGATCGGGCGGCCGCGCTCGTCGAACAGGCGCCAGCTGTTGATCAGGTCGCCGAGTCCGGCGGCCTCCTCGTAGGCGCCGAGCTGCTCCAGCACGCGCAGGGCGTTCTCCCAGAGGAAGATCCCGGCGCCGATCTCGCGCAGCTGGCTCCCGCGCTCGTGCAGGCGTACCGACCAACCGTGCTGGGCCAGGGCCGTCGCCACGGTCAGGCCGGCCAGACCGCCGCCGGCTACCTCGGCATGGCGAGTTGAAGACACAGAGCCTCCTTGAGAACGAGTTCGGGTGGATGCCGGGATCACCGGCCAAAGACTGTCTGCGGAGACTATTCAGGCGTGTGACACGCCTGTCAAGGGCTTCTTTCGTCTCAGGGTGCGCAGAGTTGGGGAAGATTTCGTCATTGCGTAGTCCGTTCTGCCGGGTTAGCGTGACGCCCGCCCACCACCCCGAATCCGAGGAGCTTGTGCGCCATGTCAGGTGAACACGCGGCCGATCTTGTCCTTCTCTCCGACAAGGTCCTCTGGTTGACGGACGACGCGCCGGTGGCGCCGGGCTTCGTCGCCGTCCTGAACGGCGTGATCTGCGGCGTCGGCGCTCGCGAGGAGGCGGCAGCCTTCGTTGGAGCGGACACCGAGGTTCGCGACCTGGGCAGTCGACCGCTCGCCCCAGGATTCGTGGACGTGCACGCGCACATGGAAGTCGCGGCACGGCTGCAGTACCAGACGGTGGACTGCCGCGCTCCTCGGTGCGGGACGATCCCTGCCGTCCTGGACCAGCTGCGGACCCACCTGGGGTCCGCCACTGACGGTTGGCTCGTGGGCCAGGCCAACCTCTTCTTCGACCAGAAGCTGGCGGAGAAGCGCCTGCCGACCCGCCAGGAGCTGGACAGCGTCAGCACCGATGTCGCGATCGCGCTGCGCGCAGGCGGGCACATCAGTGTGCTCAACAGCCGGGCGCTCGAGCTCGCCGGCATCGACTCTCACTACCAAGAGGTGGACCACAGCATCACGGGGTTGCCGACCGTCATCAGGGACGACAACGGTGAGCCGACCGGGGTGATCAAGGAGATGGACAACCTCCTTCCGCTCCCTCAGCTGACCCGGGACGAGCTGGTGCCGGCGATCCGGAACGGCGTGCGGGAACAGTTCAATCGCTTCGGAGTCACCACCATCGGCGAAATCTCCGAGAGCCTCGACGGACTCTCCGCCATGGACGAGCTCCACCTGGACGGAGACTTAGGCGCACGTGTCCGGCTCTACATGTGGGTGCCGGGCACCACGTCACTCGATGAAGCCTGCGTCATGGGCACCGCGTCACCGTTGTCATCCCCGCCCGAGCTGCTCAAGATCCACGGCGTCAAGATGTTCGCCGACGGCGGCTACTCCGCCGCGAGCGCCGCAGTGAAGCGGCCCTACGTCCACGAGCACGGGTCGTGCGGCGAGGTCGCGCTGAGTCCTGAGCACATCGCGGACGCGCTGACACGGACCGCTGCAGCGGGGCTCCAGCTCGCCGTGCACGCCAACGGCGACCGGGCCCAGGAGGCGGTGTGCGAGGCCATCGTCGCGGCAGGCGGCGTACCGGACGGCGCCCCGATCCCGCGCGTGGAGCACGCCGGCAACTTCCTCCCCGAGCCCGAGACGACCACCAAGGCGTGGGCGGCTGCCGGCATCCACCCCGTCCCGCAGCCTGTCTTCCTGTACACCTTCGGCGACTTCTTCCCGACCTATCTGGGCGAGTACGGCGCCCAGGGGCGTTTCCCCTTCCGGAGCCTCCTGGATCAGGGATGGCCGCTGACCGGCAGCTCCGACGTGTGGATCGGGTCCGAGCAGCAGGCGACCAACCCGTTCTTCAGCATCTGGTGCACCCTCGCCCGCCGCTCGTTCTTCGGGGACGTGATTGACTCCGACCAGGCCATCACGCTCACCGAGGCCCTGCGGATGCACACGATCAACGGCGCGCGGATCCTCGGCGAGTCGCACATGTACGGGTCGCTCGAGGTGGGCAAGCATGCGGACGTGATCATTCTCGACCGGGATCCGTACGAGGTCGACGTGGACGCGTTGCTCGACATCTCGGTCGACGAAGTGTTCCTCGGTGGCAGGACTGTCTATTCGCGCGCCGGCGCGGCCGTGGACAGCGAGAGCTGACGGGCGTGGCGGGCAGAGGGAGTGAGACCATCTTCGACGGAATGCGCGGCCCTCACGCCTTCACGTTCGCACCTGGCCTGACCCCCGGCCAGGCGAACGCCGAGGACTCCGAGCCCCGCCTGTCCGAGCTCGACCGGCGGCTGGTCCAGATCCTGCAGCTCGATGGGCGGAGGTCCTTCGCGGCCATCGCGAGGGAGCTCGACATCCCGGAGAAAACCGCCCGACGGCGTGTGCACGAGCTGGTCGAGGGTGGGGTCATCCACATCACCACCGTCTCCTACCCGAGTCTGCTCGGCTTCGAGACCATCGCGATGGTGGGGATCACCGTTGATCCCAGCGCCCACGTCACGGAGGTCGTGAGCTCGTTCGCCGAGCTGCCGGCCGTTGACTACGCGGTGATCACGACGGGCCGCTACAACGCGCTGATCGAGGTTCTGTGTCGCGACCGCGACCAGCTGCTCACCTTCGTCAACGACGAGATCCCGCGCCGAGCGGGGGTACGTTCTGCTGAGGTTCTCCCGTACCTCGACCTCTACTACCAGGAGCCCGCCTGGGAGGCCGCCCAGAGCAAGCCCAACAGCGCGTCGAGGGCACGCCCTTGCCCCCTGGACTCAGTCGACTACGAGATCATGCGGGTGCTCCACGACAACGGTCGAGCGCCCTTCGCCCTGGTGGGCGAGCAGGTGGGACTTTCGGAGTCCCAGGTGCGCAAGCGCGTCGCGCGGATGCTGGACGAGCAGGCTATGCGCATCACCGCCATCGTCAACCCGCGCAGCCTCGACTTCGACACGGTCGTGTGGGTCGCCATCAAGACCAAGCGCGACCGAGGGGTCTCCGAGGTGGCGGACGAGCTCACCCGCCTCCCTTCCATCACCTACGTCGCGATCACCGCCGGACGGTTCGACATCCTCGCCGAAGCCGTGTGCCGCACGACCGAGGACGTGATGCGGTTGGTGGACCACGAGATCAGGACGCTGGATGGCATCGCCGACACCGAGGTGATGTTCTGCCTCGACCTCTACTACCAAGCGATTCAGCTGCCGAGCAGCTGAGTGCTCGCCGGTTCGTCACTCCAGCCGTAAGACGCGGCGAGGGTCCCGCCACGTCTGGCAGGACCCTCGGCTCCCCCGCGGCGTGGGGAAGGCTGTTCCTCCTGCCGGGCGTGCTACGCGTGGGTGGCGGGCGCAGCAGACCGAGTGGAGGCCCCACTGGGACCAACTACACCGGCTCAGCGCGGCACGGACTATCCGATCTGTGCGCAATTGCTGTCCATTGTCCGCAAGGCGTTCTGCCGACCGATTGTGTCCGTGTTGCGGTTGTCGCTGCAGCAGGGCGTGCTGCTCACTCAGGCGTCCTGGTTCTGGGTCGGCTGTGCAGAGCCGGATTCGACGCGAACGACGATGAGGAGCCCGGTGAGGATGAGCAGCGCCCCGCCTACGCCCATGGCGCTGAGCCGCTCACCCAGCAGCGCGAACGCCAGCAAGGCCGCGACAACCGGCTCGATGAGCCCCAGCGTTGCCGCCGTACCGGACCGAACGCCCGCGAGCCCGCGGTTGAAGAGTCTGTAGGCGAGCACCGTCGGCACCAGCGAGAGGTACGCGACAAGCACCAACCCTTCGACATCCGCTACCCAGCTGACGTCCCCCCGGACGACGATCGGGAGCGTCAACAGGGACGCGATGGTGAAGACGACAGCCAGATAGGAGCGGATGTCAGGACAACGATCGGCCGCCGCGCGCCCGGCGATGATGTAGGTGGCATAGCTGGCGGATGCACCGAGAGCCAAGAAGACGCCGGCCACAGATGGGACGGCTGACCCCGCATCCGCGTCCATCTGACCGACGACCAGCAGAGTCAGACCGGCCACAGCGACGCCGGTCGCCGCGACCCACGTCCGGGAGGCCTGACGCGTGGCGAGTCCCGTCAGGACCGGCGTGGCCCCGATCGCGATCAGAGTGCCCACGGACACCCCGGCCTGCGCCATCGCTCCGAGGAAGCAGAGGTTGAAGCCGGCCTGCCCCGCGCCGGCCCACCAGGTCGGAGCCTGTCGAAGCGCAGCCACGAAGCTGGCTGTCGGCGCCGCGCGAAGGGCCACCATCAAGAAGAGCGCCGCCGAGACCGTGAGCCGCACGGCGGCGAGCTCCGGCGTGGGTACGTCGGGCCCCAGCAGCTGGGCTGTACCAACCGTGCCGAACAGTCCCGCACCCGCGAGCACCAGTAGCGATGCCCCAAGCCGGTCAGAGCGGGCGGGGGCCGCAGTGGTGTAGGCGCACATCCGAATGCCTTTTCGTGATGATTCCGATACGTGGCGCGACGGGTTTCAACGCACCGGCGCACCTGCGTCGTGGGTTTCGTCGGGTTGACCGTAGCCGCCGGATCCGGTGCCCGGTGCCGCGTCAGCGGAACACGATCCATGCGCCCACGATGCTGGGCAGCCAGCCGAGGAGCAGCCACCAGCTGAGGATGCGGCGCTTGTGGATCGCCAGTCCCGCGGCGACGGACACGATGCCGAAGAGACCCGCGATGACGAGAAGGCCGATTCTGGCGTCCATCGCGTCGGCGAACGCAGCTGCGACGACCAGGCCCGCAGACATGTGCAGGATCGTCGTCACGGCGAGTGTTGAGAGCACCCACGTCTGGACCGTGCTGAGCTCGGTCGAGTAGCGCGATGGCGGCGGCGGGTTGTCGGGGTCGATGAGGTGTCGCGCGCGTCGGCGATGTCTCGTGCGGGTATCAAAGTGGCTCACGGCGTGTCCCTTCGAGATCGACGTGGTGGCGTCAAAGCGACGGCGGCGCTCGGTCGAAACGGCCGCCTTGGCTGGGGCACGGCCGCAACAGCCGTGCCCCATGGGCGTGCGTGCCTACCGGGCGATCGGTACCCCGACCAGCGAGCCGTACTCGACCCACGAACCGTCGTAGTTCTTCACGTTCGGCCGGCCGAGCAGCTCGTGAAGCACGAACCAGGAGTGAGCGCTGCGCTCCCCGATGCGGCAGTACACGATCGTCTCGCGATCGCCGTCGAGTCCGAGTCCCGCGGCGGCGTAGAGCTCACGCAGCTCTTCGTCGGGGAGGAACGTTCCGTCGTCCGCGGCCGCCTTAGACCACGGCACGTTGACGGCCGTCGGGATGTGCCCCGCGACCTGGGGCTGCTCCTGCGGGAAGTGAGCCGGAGCGAGGATCTCGCCGGAGAACTCCTGCGGGGAGCGGACGTCGAGCAGGTTCGCGGAGCCGATGGCTGCGACGACCTCGTCGCGGTGGGCCCTCAGTCGCTTGTCGGGTTCCTGGGCGACGTACTGCGTCGCGGGCCGGGCTACCGCGTCGGTGCTGAGCGGCCGGCCATCGATCTCCCAGCGTTTGCGGCCGCCGTCGAGCAGGCGGACGTCCCGGTGGCCATATACCTTGAAGTACCAGTAGGCGTAGGCGGCGAACCAGTTGTTGTTGCCGCCGTAGAGCACGACCGTGTCGTCGTTTGCGATGCCCTTGGCAGAGAGGAGCGCCTCGAAGCCGGCACGGTCGACGAAGTCGCGCCGCAGCGGGTCCTGCAGGTCGCGCTTCCAGTCCAGGGCGACGGCGCCGGGGATGTGATCGCGGTAGTAGGCCTGGCTGTCCTCGTCGACCTCGACCACCACGACCGTGTCCACGTCGAGGTTCTTCTCGACCCAGTCCCCGTCTACGAGGACGTCCGCTCTACTCATGTGCTGCTCCTGTTTGCATTGTGGGCCAATCATTGGTGTACCAAGTATTGGTAGGCTAACAAGCATGGAACGTGCCACCCGAGTCGAGCCGGATGGTGAGAACGTCCTGGCTTTGGAGCAGCAGGTCTGCTTCGCGCTGTCGGTCGCAGCCCGCAACGTGGTCGCGGTCTACAAGCCGATCCTTGATCCGCTGGGGCTCACGCATCCGCAGTACCTGGTGATGCTCGCGCTGTGGCAGTACGAGCCGCTGTCGGTGCGCGAGCTCAGCCGCCTGCTGCAGCTGGACCCCGGCACACTCTCCCCTTTGCTCAAGCGCCTCGAGAGCACCGGACTCGTGCATCGCCAGCGCGACCCGCGCGACGAGCGCGCCCTGGCCGTCTCCCTGACTCAGAGGGGGCGCGCCCTCCGCGAGGACGCCGAGCAGGTCCCGCCCGCCGTGGTGGATCGGCTCGGCATGGACGTCGAGGAGCTACGCGCCCTGCATGCGCAGCTCACCCGGGTGATCGGAGTCGCCCAAGCGGCTCTCGAGAAGGACACTGCCGGCAACGGGTCGATGCCGTAGTTCTCCCGCGCGCAACGCCGCAGGGGCCAGCCGTCGAGAGACAACCGCCCACGGGGCGGGGGCGGGGGTCCTGTCAGGGGTGACAGGACCCCCGCCTCGTGCCGGCACCAGGGTGTCGAGGCCGCCTCGGAGTGAGGGCAGACCGTTCGGACTGCTGCGTCCGTCGTCTGTGAAAGAACGCGGAGCCACGACGACGCGTACGTCGCAATTCGGAGATCAGATCAGCGCCTTTCGGATTGCTCAGCCAAGATTGCGGGCCACGTCCGAACTTCGGAAGTGCCATTGGCTACGTTGCCTCATCGAGGGGGTTGCTGTGGCAGACCAGAAGCCCGGTGCGGGGTCGAGGCCTGCGCTGACCACGTCCGACCTGGACGAGGCGGCGGCGGTCATTGGCGACCTCTACCTGCCGGTCGTCATCGAAGCGGACGCGGGACAGACTCTCGAAGTCCGGCTCGAGGCGCTGCGGCTGCACAGCATGACAGCGGGCCTTCTGACATGCAGCCAGGACGCACAGATCGTCACCGCCGTTCCGGACCACTTCCACGTCAACCTGCCCTTGAACGGAAGGGTCGCGTCACGAGCAGGGCTTGACTCCCCCGTGGCGAGTACGCCCCAGCAGGCGATGGTCTTCATGCCCGGCAAGCCCGCCTCGATCAGCTGGACGGAAGGCACGACACAGCTGTGCCTCATGATCACGAGGACATCAATCGAAAGCGCCATGCAACAGCTGCTGGGCCAGCAGCTGACGCAGTCCGTTCAGTTCTCTCCGGTCATCGACCTGATGTCCGGGGGTGGCGCCACCGTGCGTGCGGCTATGAACGTCGTCCTGCGCGACCTCGAGAACGGCATTCCAGCTGACCTGCACCCCCGCGTCGGACGCCATATCGAGGGTCTCCTCGTGGATCACCTCCTCCTGGGTCAGCCACACAACTTCAGCGACCAACTGCTTCGACCCACGGCTGTCTCGCCATCCCTCGCGATCGACCGTGCGATCCAGCTCCTCGAAGCCTCCCCGGAGGAGGCTTGGTCGACGGTGTCCCTGGCAGGCGCCGTGCACCTGAGTGTGCGGGCCCTACAACGGGGTTTCGAGCGCAAGACTGGCGTGCCCCCCATGCGGTACCTCCAGCGCCTACGCCTGCGAGGGGTTCACGACGAGCTCAGGCGATCCACCCCGGAGACGGCCACCGTCACGACGGTCGCGTCCCGCTGGGGATTCGTCCACATGGGACGATTCGCCATCGCCTACCGAAAGAAGTACGGCGAATCGCCTTCCGTCACCCTTCGCCGGCAATCGTCTTCCCCGACCTGAGACTGCGCGGTGCGAGGCGGTGTGAGACGGACCGGGTGGGACTTTTCATCCTCAGTGCGAGCGGTCCGGAGTCGGGTCGCGACCGCCAAGATGAAGCGTTGCGGGGCGCCGGGGCTTAGCGCCGCGGGCGCCGGCTCCGCCGGCGCGTTCGGTTGGTGAGCCGGTTGCGAATCCGCTCGATCACCGTCTCTACCAACAGGGAGAGGGCTCCCGGTGGGCGTTGGTCGACGTCAGGCTCCTCACCGGCGGCCGCGCGGTCGAGTGCGCGAGCGAAGTCCTCGAACATACGACGGCTCACGTCTCCGGCCAGGGAACGACCAAAGCCGGCGATGCGGCCCGTCAGGAACACGTTCGCCTCCGCGCGAAGCGAGGTGCCGTCTTCCTCGGGGGCCGCTGACATCACGATGCCCGCTTGGGCGCCGCCACCACCGGTGTCCTTTCCTTGGGCACGCATGACGATCCGGTCGCCGGCCTGCTCCACGATGTGCGCCACGCCGTTGAACGACAGCCGTACGGGCCCAAGGGCGATTCGGGCACGGCCGCGGTACCAGTTGTCGCCGAGTTCGTCGGTCAGCTCTGCACCGGGAAGGCAACGGGCGAGCAACCGGACGTCCTCGAAGATCTGAGCGACCTCCTCCGGCGTTGACTCGAGTCGACTGGTGACGTCGATCTGTATCGTCGGCTCGCCCGAGGGCAGGGCGATCTCCTTCGGACGGGCGGTGAACTCTGCCTCCTCGGCCGCGCCGTTCTCAGCGTCGCGCTCCGGGGTGCCGGCCCCTGAGGAGCCTGCCGGACTGCGCCCAACCAACGCTCGCTGACCGCAGTTGCCCGGACCCGGAATCCCGTCCCGATGCGCCTCGGCCACGTCATCGACGGCGTCGATGATGTTGCGGTAGCCCGTGCACCGGCAGAGCACGCCGGAGAGCTCGCCGGGCAGGTCCTCACGCCGTACGTCCGGCTCGTGCGTGAGCAGATCGTAGGAACTCATGAGAAAGCCCGGGGTGCAGAATCCGCACTGCAGCCCGTGATGACGGCCGAAAGACTCCTGGAGCGGGTGCAGGTCGTCTTGTCGACCCAGACCCTCGACGGTGAGGATCTCCGCACCGTCGAGCTGGACTGCGAAGAGCAGGCAGGCTCGGGCGGCTTCGCCGTCCACCAGCACCGTGCACATGCCACAAATTCCGTGCTCGCAACCGACGTGCGTCCCGGTCAGCCCGAGATGGTCGCGTAGCGCGTCGGAGAGCGTCACGCGGGGCGGCAGACTCATCGACACGTTACTGCCATTGATGGTCATCTTGACGTCGACGGTCTGGTCCGCCTCGGTGCGTGCGTAACTGTTCGGCAGCCTCATGAGGCGCTTCTTTCGCTGGACTGGATTGCGTGGGTGTAGGCGCGGCTGACCTCACGGGCGAGGAGAGCGGCGATGAGCCGCCGCCGGTACGCCGGGCTCGCGTGGGCGTCGCCGCCGGTGTCGACGACATCGTGGGCGACGCCTTCCGCGTGCGCGGCCAGCGCCCGTTGGAGGTCGGCGCGAGCCGGGGCGGTACCGGTGTGCTCGAGGGCGGCCCGAAGTTGCTCGGAGACGTCCGCGGTAACCGGCACGTCGGAGATGCCGAAACAGGTGATGCGGGCGACTGGAGAGTTGTGGTCTGTCCGGACCCGGGCGGCGACACCGGCCAGCGCGAAGTCACCGTGGCGCCTGGCGAACTCCCCAAATCCGAATCCCTCTCCCGGCTGAGTCACCGGAAAGCGGATCTCGGTCAACAACTCGTCGGGTTGCAGGGCGGTGGACAGCGCTCCGGTGAAGAAGTCGCGTGCCGGTACTTCGCGCCGGCCTCCGGCACTCGTGAGCACCATGGTGGCGTCCAGGCACGAGGCGACGGCCGGAAGCTCGGCCGAGGGGTCCGCGTGCGCGATGCTGCCGCACACGGTCCCCCGGCTGCGGATCTCCCGGTGACCGATCCACGGCAGTGCAAGGCGCAGGAGCGGCACCGCGGCCGACAGCTCGTCTCTCTGCACCCTTCGCTGCCGAACCGTCGCGCCTATACGCACTGCCCCGTCGTCACGGGTCAACTGGTTCAGCTCCGGGACCGCGTTGATGTCCACGAGCTGGGTCGGACGACCCAGGCGCATCGCGAGCACGGGCACCAGGGATTGACCGCCGGCGAGCACCTTGGCACCGTCGCGGGCGAGCTCCGCCACGGTGTCCTCGAGCGTGCCAGGGCGCACATAGGCGAACGGGGCAGCCTTCACCAGGCTCTCACCGACCCTCGAACTTGGGGGGTCGCTTGTCCCCGAACGCGGCGACGCCCTCGGCGAAGTCGTGGCTGGCCCGCAGCATCGAGTAAGCCTTCCGCTCCAGTTCGATGCCCGTGTACAGCGGGCCGTCGACGCCTCGGTCCAGGACCTCCTTGGCGGTGCGCATCGCGATCGGCGAGTAGCCGAGCAGCAGGTTCACCACCTCGTCGACGGTCTTCTCGAGCTCAGCGGCGTCGGCACAGTTGTGCGAGGTCAGGCCCCAGTCAAGGGCCTGCTGACCAGTGATCCGCTCGCCGGTGAGGATGTGGTACTTCGCCCGGGAGAGACCGATCAGCCGGGCTAGACGCTGGGTCCCCCCACTGCCGGGGATCATCCCGAGCTTCATTTCCGGGAGGGCGAACCGTGAGCGGTCCGTCGCGATTCGGATGTCGGCCGAGAGCGCGAGCTCGAGCCCGACGCCGAAGCAGTAGCCGTCGATGGCGCAGATCACGGGCTTCGGGCTGCGAGCCGGTGCGGTGATGTTCTGGCCGAGGTCAGTGAGCTCGATCGGCTCGACCTCCATGAAGCCGGCGATGTCGCCGCCGGAAGTGAAGTGCTCACCCTCGGCCCGGATCACCACGACCTGGACGTTCCTGTCCGCGTCGATCTCGGCGAAGCGGTCCGCCATCACCTGACGGGTCTCCATCGTGATGATGTTGTAGCGGCCGTGGTCGATCACCAGGTGCGCCACGCGGCCGTCGTGGCTGTGCTCCAGCCGGATCTCTCCTCCAGTGAGAGGCATGTCAGTTTCCCTTCGAGGTGTTGAGCAGTTCGTGCAGGACGTTGCCGTGCAGGGGCAGCGAGGTGATCTCGACGTCTTCGTCGACCAACGCGTCCGCGACCGCGTTCGCGATCGCCACCGGCAGACTCATGGAGCTGCCCTCACCACAACCCTTCGCACCGAGCCGTGACAGCGGGGACGGCGTCTCGAGGTGGCCACTGGTGAGGGGAAACAGTGACTCGGCCGAAGTGGGGCACAGGTAGTCCATGAACGTGCCCGCTGTCGGCTGCCCAGACTCGGAGTACGACATTTCCTCGAACAGCGCACCACCGAGCGCTTGGACGATCGCGCCGTGCACCTGTCCGTCGAGCAGGGTCTGGTTGAGAATCGTGCCGGCGTCATGGACCGTGGACAGCTCCTCGATGGTGATCGCCAGCGTCTCCTTGTCGATGCGCACGACCACAACGTCCGCCACGAAGCCGTAGCAGAGGCTCGAGTTGATCTGGTCGGTTCGCGAGGCGGCCTTCGACTGCGGCGGAGTGAACGCTGCCTCCTCGTAGAGCCGGGCTGCGAATCCGTCGGGGAGCGACCCGGGGTCCCAGTGGACGAGCCCGGCGGCGTGGCGGAACGCGATGGCCTTGTCCGGGTCGCCAACGACACGGACCATGCCCTCGGCCAGCTCCAAGGAGTCAGGGTCGACCTGCAGGAGGACCGAGGCAGCCACCTTGATCGTCTCGGCGATACGGTCCGCGGCCTCGAGCAGGGCGCTCGTGAGAAGCGGAGCGAACCGGGAGGAGTAGCTGCCGGAGCTGATCGTCCAGGGCGTGCTAGCGGTATCCATCTCGACCCGAGGGCGCACCTGCTCCACCGGTAACCCAAGATGCTGGGCGATAAGGTCGCGAGCCACTGTGGCGTGGCCCTGTCCCTGGGGAACCGAGCCGAGTAGGACCGAGACCACGCCCTGGGGGTCCACCGTGACGCGGACGTGCTCGGTGGAGCCGGACTTGCCGCGGCGAGCAGTCCGGTCCTCCACGGGCGTCGCCAGCCCGATGTACCCGATGTTGGTGGCCGATGGGTCCACGATCGTGGCCACGCCGATGCCCATCCACTCGCCGTTCTCGCGTGCTACGCGCTGCTCCTTGCGGAGCCGCTCGTAGTCGACGTTCTCGAGCGCGAGCTCTAGAGCGCGGTGGTAGTCACCTGAGTCGTAGATGCCCCCGCTGGGCGTGGCATAGGGGAAGGAGTCCGCGGTGATCATGTTCCGGCGACGCACCTCGGCCGGGTCGATGCCGACCTCTCGTGCGATGTCATCCATCAGCCGCTCGAGTCCGAAGTACAGCTGTTGACCGCCGAAGCCTCGGTTCAGGCCTGTCGGCATCTTGTTCGTCACCACGGCTCGGGCCCTGATGGTGACCGAGTCGACCTTGTAGGCACCGGTGATGTTGCCGAAGCAGCGGTACAACGTGCTCGGCTCCGGCGGACGGAGGTAGGCACCGACGTTGTCGATGAGGTCGACCCGCAGCGCCTTCACGACACCGGCGGTGTCGATGGCCGCCTCGAACGTCATCAGCCGATCCGAGCCGGCCGAGCTGGCGACCTGGTGCTCGAGCCGGTCCTCGGTCCAGCGGACCGGCCGGCCGGCGTGCTTGCTGGCCAGGGCCATGAGCGAGATGTACGGGTACACCGCGGACTTGATGCCGAAGCTCCCGCCGATGTCGGCGGGGACCACCAGCCTCAGCGACGAGGTCGGTATACCCAGGGAGCCCGCGACCACCGGAGCCATGGAGAACGGACCGTGGAAGTTGGCGTGTGCGGTCACCTCGGGGCCGCCCACCCCGTCCCGCCACTCCGCGACCACGGAGTAGCACTCCATCGGGGTGGAGGAGTAGCGGGGGAAGGAGTACCTGCGTGTGACCACGCGTTCGGCGTCGGCGAAGGCCTGGTCCACCTCACCGAACGTGAACGTACGGTCGGTGGCCACGTTGCTCGTGGCCTGCTCATGGAGCAACGGAGCTCCCGGCTCGAGAGCCTTGTCGGTACGCACCACAGCCTGCAACGGCTCGTAGTCGACCTCGACGAGCTCGGCCGCGTCCTCCGCCAGGTACCGGTCGGTGGCCACCACGACAGCCACTGGCTCACCCACGAAGCGGGCCTTGTCCGTGGCGGTCGGAAAGTAAGGATGCGGGGTCTTGACCGACAGCGGGAAAGGCTTCAGCGTTTGCAGGACCTCATCGGGGCCGATGACTGCCGCGACACCGGGCTGCCTACGGGCGCGCTCGAGGTCGACTCGGCGGATGCGGGCGTGCGCGTGGGGGCTTCGCACGACGGCCGCGACGAGCGTGCCCGGAAGCGGATCCAGATCGTCGAGGAACCGACCCTGCCCGGTGAGCAATGCGGCGTCCTCGACGCGGGCGAGGCGGGTCATGAGTGACTTCCTTCCTCGGAGTCGGCGAGAGCCGTGAACTCACCCGCAGTGAGCTGGCGGCGCAGGATCTTGCCGACCGCGGACTTCGGAATCTGGTCCACTACGACGTATCGCTTGGGTCGCTTCATCGACGGCAGGCCGGACTCCGCCCGAGCGAACTCGTCGACCTTCGCCAGCGTCTCCTCGGGCGTGCTGCCGGGCTTGCCCACCACGAAGGCCGTCACCGCATGTCCCCACTTGTCGTGGGAGGTGCCTGCCACGATGACCTCGTCGAGGTCCGGGCTGGCGGCCAGCGCCCGCTCGATCTCCTCGGGATAGATGTTCTCGCCACCGGAATTGATCATGTCGTCCACGCGCCCGGAGACCCACAGATCACCGTCCTCGTCCGCGACGGCAAGGTCGCCGGTGAAGTACCACCCGTCCCGGATCGACTTCGCGTCCGCGTCCGGACGGCGCCAGTAGCCGGAGAACGCCTCGGGGTTGCTCAACGAGGCGATCACCTGGCCGCGCTCGCCGTCTCTCACGACCTGGTCCGGCGCGGCAACCGGATCCGGGTCCACCACCCGTATCCGCGAGAAGACGCCCGCCCGGCCCGCGCAACCGGGCTTCGCCGCGTTGTCCGGTCCGATCGTGAAGGTGTAGATCTCCGTGCTCCCGTAGTGGTTGACGAATCGCTCCGGCTGCACGGCGTCCGCGAGCTTCTGAGCCAGCGTCGGCGTCATCGCCGCACCCGCGTAGGCCAGCTTCCGCACACTGACGGCCTCAGCCAGACGTCCGGTCTGGAGGAGCGACCAGTAGATGGTGGGCACCAGGTAGAGCGCGCTGACCTTCTCGCCGATGATCAGGTCGAGCGACTCCTCGGCCTCGAACTTCGGCTGCGGCACCCAGGTGCCGGCCGCGACGACGCTGGAGAGCAGAGTCCGCAGTCCCATCGTGTGGAACAACGGCATGACGCCCAGGGTCGTCTCGCCGGGTGCGTGGCCGGTCTGGATCAAGTGCGCCAGGGCGGCGTGGTGCTCGGCTCGATGGGTGCGAGGCACGCCCTTGGGGCGTCCGCTGGTGCCGGAGGTGTACAGGATCACGCTCAGGTCGTCCTCACGCGGGTTCACCGGAACTGCCGTGGCCGGCGCCCGATCCGCGAGCCACCACACCGACGCCATGTCCTCGGGCGCGTTCTCGGCTCGACCCCCCCACACCACACGCGGCGGCTCGGAGACCTGCTCCAGGGCGTGAGTGACGAGGTTGTGGGTGTGCTCGTCGACTGCGATCAGCGCGGGATCGCAGTCTTCGATGCAGTAGGCCAGCTCGGCGGGGCCGAACCGCGTCGAGAGGGGCAACGAGACGACTCGTGCCTTTTGGGCTGCCAGGTGCAGCGTGGCGAGCGGCTCGCCGCCCTGCAGCATGAGGATGACCCGACTTCCCTCGTCGGCACCGAGCGCGTTCAACGCGTGGGCGACCCTCTCGGTGCGCGCGTCCCACTCGGCGTACGACATTGGCGAACGGCCACCCACAGCGAGGCGATGCGGGTAGCGCTCGGTGGTCCACCGCAGGGCCGTCGCCAAGTCCATCTGCTCTCCAACCATACTACTCAGATGATCTGTTCCGTACGTTGAGCACGCTACGATATGCTTTGGACCATGTCAACCGCCAAGCTCACGCCGACGTCGTACGTCGTACTCGGGATGGTCGCGATGCGGGGTCCCTCGACGTCGTACGACCTGAAGCGAGCAGTGCAGAACTCCGTCGGGTTCTTCTGGCCGTTCCCCCACGCCCAGCTCTATTCCGAGCCCAAGCGACTTGTCGAGCTCGGCATGCTCGAGGTCGAGTCCGAGGAAGACGGCCGCCGGCGACAGACCTACACAGTGACGCCCCTGGGCATGGACGCCCTGCGCGAATGGCTGGCCGAACCGACGGAGGAACAGCTGCAGGTGCGTGACGTCGCCGAGCTCAAGTTGTTCTTCGGTGAGTTCGCGGACCGATCCGACATCTTGCGACTGTCGGAGGAGCAGGTCGAGCAGCATCGTGAACGGATCGCCACCTACGAGGCCATTCAGGCTCGGTTCGGAGATCGGGCGGATGTCGCGGACCGGATGGTTCCACTGCGACTCGGACTCGCGATGGAGTATGCCGCGCTGCGGTTCTGGGAGGAGCTGAAGGAAGAGCGCACGCGCGAGCGGCAGGGCGCCGATGTGCGAGAAGAGCGTTCCGCCCATTGAGCACCCGTCGGTGGAACATGTGACGCAGCAGGACTCGCTTGGAGGGCATGGCGATAAGACTCCTCGGGCGTAGATCCGCCGGTCAGGTCCGGCGCCTGTCGCCCTGAGCCGTCAGCCGCAGCGTGCCGGGCGGTCCTGCGTGGCTCAGCGCGGCGATGCTTAGCGCCCTTCGTTGTTGGTCGACGCGCTCAGTGCGCGCTCCGTTTCTGCAGCGTCGGCGTGGGCTTCCTCGGGGAGGTCCTCGTCAGGGCGGTCCAGGTTGCCTCGCGTCTCCGGGCTGACACCCACGGCGACGAGGAAAACCACGACCACGCCGACGATGAACATCGCGAGGCGGCTCGGCACGTCACCGATCTCAGGAGAGAGCAGGTTCACAAAGGTTGGCGTGAGGCCACCCACCATGAACCCGGTGTTCCAGGACACGGCTGTGCCGCGTGACCGGAGCGCGGTGGGATACCGCTCGTTGAGAAAGATCAGCACCGGCGCGTAGGCAGCGTTCGCCAGGAAGGCAAGCAGGCACGCGAGCAGCAGGACCGCGGCGGTGCTGTGAGGATCGACGTTGACGAGGGTCAGGGTGATTCCCGGCAGCGCGACGAGGTTGACCGCCCCGAAGCCCAGCATGGTCTTTCGACGGCCGATTCGCTCGCTCAGCTCACCAGCCGCCGTGGCGGCGACGACGACGACCAGGCTGGCGGTGAGCAGGATCGCGCCTCGACTACTGGCAGGCATACCCATGACAGAGTCCAGCAGCGTCGGCAGGAAGCCCGAAGTCAAGTAGTACTGGCCGCCCGCGCCTGCAGCGACCGCGATGTTGATGAACAGGATCTTGCGGTACCGGCCCGTGGCGAGGTCCCGGAAGCGCATCCGCTTCACCGGCGCTCGGAGCGGGTCCGCCTTGACCTTTTCCTGCTCGGCGGCCCACAGTGGCGACTCCTCCACCTTGGTCAGCACGAACAGGCTGAGCAGGCCCCCGAGCAGCCCGGTGAAGAACATGAAGCGCCACCCGACCTCGTCGAACGAGTCGCCAGGGAAGAAGCCGCTGATCGCGATGAAGGCGAGACTGGCCATCGCGGCGCCGAGGCCGGCGCCACCACCGCCGACCAACCCGCTCATCAGACCGCGCCAGCGCGGGTCCACGCTCTCGGTGCCCAGCGTGTGCGTCGTCGCGGTCACGCCACCGACGAAGAGCCCCTGCACGACGCGGAGCACGAGGAAGATGATCGGCGCGGCGACTCCGATCGAGGCGTAGGTCGGCACCAGACCCATCGCAGCAGTCGAGAGACCGACTCCGGCGAGGACGGTGACCATGATGGCCTTGCGCCCCTTACGGTCTGCGAGCTCGCCGAAGATCGCCGCTCCGGACGGGCGCATCAGAACGCTGACGGCGAATGATGCGAAGACGGCGGCGAGGCTCAGCGTCTCACTGTGCGCCGGAAAGATCTGTCGACCGACCGGTCCCGCCACGTACAGCAACAGAAACAGGTCGAACAAGTCGAACGCCCACCCGGCTACGGAGGCAAACGCGGCCGCGATCGGGGCGTGAGACGCCGGTGCGACTGAACCGGCTCGAGAGGCGTGGCGGGCCATGTGCAGGTGTCCCTTCGCGAAGAGTTGCACGATCCGTCGACACTTCCTATGGAACAGACCGTATGGTTTGGATCACACGGAACGTATCGTCCGATCAATACCATGTCAAGGCGTCCGCTGGACATGAGGAGCCGCCTCAGATCACTCTCTCGGTTGAGTTCCGGGGGTCGCGGCCGCATCTGATGGTCACCACGTACGGGCACGGGCCGCCGAGCGCGCCGAGATGTCGTGGGAGTCGCCAACAGGCAGCGAGACGGCGCGGGGGTTGGCGCCGAGCCGCGCTACGGCACAAGACAGGTCGCTACCCCTGCGGGCAGTCCAACCGCGGCCAGGCCTCGCCACAGCCGGCGTGACGACATCTCCGTCACAGGTCACGACGCCCGCGATCCCGATCTGGGAAGGTCCTGGAGTTCCCGACGGGTTGGCCGATGTGTTGTTATCGACCAACCCGTCGCCAGATCAGAAGTCCTCGTCGAAGCCGACCGAGCCGGACACACCGACCTGGTAGGCCGAGACCTTGCGCTCGAAGAAGTTGGAGAGCTCTTGGACGTCTTGGAGCTCCATGAACGCGAGGGGGTTCGCCGAGCCGTAGATCGGCGGGAGGTCGAGGCGCTCCATCCGCCGGTCGGCGACGTACTCGAGGTAGGACCGCATGTCGGCGGTCGAAAGCCCGGCGACACCTCCGCCGAGGAGGTCCTCGGCGAACTGCGCCTCGGCGTCGACGCCGTCGATCAGCATCTGCCGGACCTGTGCCGCCATGTCGGCGTCGAACAGCTCGGGCTCCTCGGCACGGACGGTGTCGACCACGTCGAAAGCGAACGCCATGTGCATCGACTCGTCGCGGAACACCCAGTTCGTCCCTGACGCGAGGCCGTTGAGCAGGCCGCGCGAGCGCAAGAAGTAGACGTAGGCGAACGCGCCGTAGAAGAAGAGCCCCTCGATCACTGCGGCGAAGCAGATGAGGTTGAGCAGGAACTTTCGTCGGTGCTCCTCGGTCTCCAACGCATCGAGCTCGAAGACCGAGTCGATCCACTGGAAGCAGAAGTCGGCCTTGGCCTTGATGGACGGGATGTTGTCGACGGCCGCGAACGCCTCGTGTCGCTCGGCCTCGTCGGGAACGTAGGTGTCGAGCAGAGTCAGGTAGAACTGCACGTGCACCGCCTCCTCGAACAGCTGGCGAGACAAGTAGAGCCGCGCTTCGGGGGAGTTGATGTGCTGGTAGAGGTTCAGCACCAGGTTGTTCGCGACGATCGTGTCGCCGGTGGCGAAGAACGCGACCAGCCGGGAGACCAGATGCCGTTCCGCCTCGGTCAGTCGCTGGAGGTCCTTGAGGTCGGAGTGCAGGTCGACCTCCTCGACGGTCCAGGTGTTCTTGATGGCGTCGCGGTAGCGGTCGTAGAAGTGCGGGTAGCGCATCGGCCGCAGGGTCAGGTTCATGCCCGGGTCGAGCAGCATCTTCGTGTCTTCGTGCCTGATGGTCACTGGCAGGCCTCGCAGTTCTCGGGGTTCTCGAGCGAGCAGGCGAGCGCCTCGTCGTCCGAGATCGTGGTGGGGACTGTCTGGGCGGTCTCCACGCGCTCGACCACCGAGGTGGTCGCCTGCTGGATGCGAGTCGCGGGACGGGAGCGCAGGTAGTACGTCGTCTTCAGCCCGGACTTCCAGGCATACAGGTACATCGAGGAGAGCTTCCCGATGGACGGGCCGGCGATGAACAGGTTCAGCGACTGGCTCTGGTCGACGTACGGCGCGCGCGCAGCCGCCATGTCGATCAGCGCGCGCTGCGGCAGTTCCCACGCCGTGCGGAACAGGGTCCGCACGTCCTCGGGGAGCTGGGACACGCCCTGCACGGAGCCTTCGGCGCGCTTGATCGCCTCACGCACCTCGGGAGTCCAGAGGTCGAGCGCCTTGAGCTCGCGCACCAGCGCGTTGTTGACCTGCAGGAACTCGCCGGACAAGGTCTCGCGCTTGAACAGGTTCGACACCTGCGGCTCGATGCACTCGTAGCAGCCGGCGATCGAGGCGATCGTCGCCGTCGGTGCGATCGCGACCAGCAGCGAGTTGCGCAGCCCGTGCTCGGCGACGTCAGCGCGCAGCGCCGTCCAGCGCTCGGTCTGCGTGGGCGCCACGCCCCACAGATCCGGCTGTAGGTCGCCGCGCGCAGCCCGGGTCTCTGCGTACGACGGGTGCGGTCCGTGTCGGCGGGCCAGGTCGCACGACACCTCGAGGGCGGTCAGGTAGACCTCCTCCTGGATCCGCGTCGACAGCTCGATGGCCTCCGGCGAGTCGAACGGCATGCGCAGCGCGAAGAACGCGTCCTGCAGGCCCATCAGCCCGAGCCCGATCGGCCGCCAGCGCGGGTTCGACGCCGCGGCCTCGTCGCTCGGGTAAAAGTTGATGTCGATGACGCGGTCCAGGAGCGGCACCGCCGTACGCACGGTCTGGCGGAGCTTGTCCCAGTCGATGCCGTCGGCGGTCAGGTGCTGCGCGAGGTTGACCGAGCCCAGGTTGCACACCGCGGTCTCGCCGTCGGAGGAGACCTCGATGATCTCGGTGCAGAGATTGGACAGGTGCACCGTCGGACCGCCGAGGGTCTCGCTGGTCTGGTTGCAGGTGCGGTTGGCGGCGTCCTTGAACGTCATCCAGCCGTTTCCGGTCTGCGCCAGGGTGCGCATCATCTTCCCGTAGAGGTCGCGGGCCTTGACCCTGCGGACGTAGCGGCCCTCCTCCTCGGCGCGACGGTACGCCGCGTCGAACGCGTCGCCCCAGAGGTCCGGAAGATCAGGGGCCTGGTCGGGGTCGATCAGCGACCACTCGGCGTCCGCTTCGACCCGGCGCATGAACTCGTCGGGGATCCAGTTGGCGAGGTTGAGGTTGTGGGTTCGACGCGCGTCCTCGCCGGTGTTGTCACGGAGCTCGAGGAACTCCTCGACGTCCGGGTGCCACGGTTCGAGGTAGACGCACGCGGCTCCCTTGCGCCGACCGCCCTGGTTGACCGCCGCGACCGACGAGTCGAGGGTGCGCAGGAACGGCACGATGCCGTTGGACTGGCCGTTGGTGCCGCGGATCAGCGCGCCCCGCGAGCGGACCCGGGAGAAGGCGATGCCGATGCCGCCGGCGAACTTCGACAGCTTCGCGACCTGGCTGTAGCGGGAGTAGATCGAGTCGAGGTCGTCGCGCGGGCTGTCGACCAGGTAGCACGACGACATCTGGGTGTGCCGGGTGCCGGAGTTGAACAGGGTCGGGCTACTGGGCAGGTACGCCAGCGACGACATCAGCCGGTAGAACCGGATCGCCTCACCCGGGCTCTGCGCCAGTCCGCAGGCGACGCGGAGCAGGAAGTACTGCGGCGTCTCAACGACCAGACGGGTCTTGGGGTGCCGAAGTAGATAGCGGTCATAGACCGTGCGGAGCCCGAAGTACTCGAAGCGTCGATCGGCTTCCGCGTCGATCGCGAAGTCGAGCTTGCGGGCGTTGTCCTTCACGAATGCCGCGGTCACGTCGCCGATCAGGCCTTCGGCGTGGCCGAGGGCGACCGACTGGCTGAACGACGCGACGCCCTGGTTGCGGACTTCCTTGTCGATGTAGCCGGCCAGCAGCCGCGCGGCCAGCCGCGAGTACTGCGGCTCCTCGCCGATCAGCTCGGCAGCCGTCTGGATCGACAGCCGGTCCAGCTCCGCGGTCGTGGCGCCGTCGTACAGCCCGCTGATCGTGCGGGTCGCGACCCGCATCGGGTCCACGTCGGCCAGGTCGGCGCTGACCCGGTCTACCGCACGCACGATCTTGTTGACGTCGACCGGCTCGCTGTCGCCGTTCCGCTTGCGCACCTGCATCGAGGTCCGCCCTGGTGCTTCCGTGATCGTCACGTCTCTCTCCTCGCGAGATCGATCCCTGAGGTCCGGGGTCGCGGGGAGAGACGGAGGTACGCCCGGTCGAGGCTGCCATGCCGTCGGACCGTTGTACGTGCCGTCGGCCGTCCCACGAGGCCTCGGACCACCCCGCCCGACGGGCGAGGTGCGCTGGCAGGTCTTCGGACTCGTGGGCACGTCGCGTTGCCAATCTCTTGGCAGTCTCGACCCCTACTGACCGTCGCTTCCCAGATCTTCCGATCCAGTGCTGAATGACGGAGTTCGTTCCCACTCACCGCTGCGGGGCAGTCCCGGACTCACACCGGGTTCCCTCTTGCCTCGACGTCTCTGGAGGGGACGCCGAACCAGCTGCACGGCACACCATATGTGGGACTCCACTGCGAATCTGGGACCACATGTGGGGGCGGCGTGTCGCGCGCCGATGCGTCCGAGATGGAGGGTCGGGCCTTCCGCGACGTGGTCGGCGTTCGTGCTGTTCCTCGGCGCGCCGATCGCCTGGTGAGGAGGCTGGCTCAGCGGTAGTTGGTGAACTGGACCGCGAAGTCGTAGTCCTGCGCCTTCACCAGCGCGATCACGGCCTGCAGGTCGTCGCGCTTCTTCGACGACACGCGCAGCTCGTCGCCCTGGACCTGCACCTTGACGCCCTTGGGGCCCTCGTCGCGGATCAGCTTGGAGACCTTCTTGGCGTTCTCCTGGCTGATGCCCTCCTTGAGCCCGACGGTGATCTTCGACTCGCGACCCGACTGCCGCGGCTCGCCCGCCTCGAGGATCTTCAGCGACTGGTTGCGCTTGATCAGCTTGTCCTTGAAGACGTCGAGCACCGCGGTCGCCCGGTCGTCGGCATTGGCCGAGATCTCGACGGCGTTCTCGCCCGACCGCTGGATCGTCGCGCCCGTGTTCTTGAAGTCGAACCGCTGCGCGATCTCCCGCTGCGCCTGGTTGATCGCGTTGTCGATCTCCTGCTGGTCGAGCTTGCTGACGATGTCGAACGACGAGTCGGCCACGGCGGCATTCCCCTTGATTTAGTGCGGCGAGCGGGCTGCGCTATTCTTTCGTGTCGCTGCGCCGGGCACCAACCCGGGGCTGACCCGGCAGGTTGCCCGAGCGGCCAATGGGAGCGGACTGTAAATCCGTCGGCTTACGCCTACGCAGGTTCGAATCCTGCACCTGCCACCAGCGTAGAAGGGCCTCTGACCTGGGACTTTCCCAGATCGGGGGTCCTTCTTGCTTGTCCGGTCGGGGACGGCTGGTGACCGCTGACGGCGGCCGCCGCCTGGTGCGGTAGGCCCAGGCTGAGTCAGGTCCGCTTGATCGTGCTCAGCCTCCCGAGCATGCCAGCCCGGCAGGGCTGCGAGGCGTGTCCGCACGCCGGAACGGGTAACCGCCTTCCGGGAGGACGAGGAGGGGCATGTGACTTGGCGTGCGTTCTCGGCGCAGTCGCTCAAGGCGGCGGTGGCGGCCGGGCTGGCGTGGGTGCTGGTGCTACCCCTGGGCGGGGTCGCCGACGCCTACCCGTACTACGCCCCGCTCGGTGCGGTCATCGCGGTGTCGTCCACGGTGGCCGGGTCGCTGCGGAGCTCGCTGCAGGCGGTGGTCAGCATCGCCATCGGCGCGGCCATCGCGGTCGGGGTGATGCTCACCACCGACCTGCCGGCAGCGCTCGACATCGTGCTGGTGGTGCTGATCGGCAGCCTCGCGACGGGCTGGCAGGTGTTCGGCGCCCAGGCGTCGTACGCCCCGGTCTCCGGCTTGTTCGTGCTGATCATCGGGCAGGACGACCCCCTCGCGATGGCGACGGCATACGCGGGGCTGGCCGCCCTGGGCGCGGCGGTGGGCATCACGCTGAACGCACTCCTGCCGCCGCTGGCGCTGAACCCGCTGACCAGCTCGATCAGGCACCTGCGTGAGATCCTCGCCGACCAGCTCGACGACCTCGCCGAGGGCCTGCTCAGCGAGGACCGGCTGACCAAGGAGCAGTGGGCGGAGCGCCACAAGGACATCCGTCCCGGCACCGAGCAGCTGCAGCGCGTCGTCGCGCACGCCACCGAAAGCCGCCGCGCGAACTGGCGCGCGAAGCGCTGGAGCCAGACCGCCGAACGGCACTACGAGCAGGCCCGCGCGCTGCAGCAGGTCGCGTACCTGATCGAGGACATCACCGCGCTCGTCACCGAGCAGGAGCACGCCGACCGTGAGCGGGTGGCGCTGGGGCCGCGGCTGCGCCCGCACGCGGCGCACGCGCTGCAGGACCTCGCCCGCACCCTGCGCTCGGTCGACGGTGAGACCGCAGACGCGGACGAGCTGCGGGAGACGGACGCCTCGGTGAGCAAGCTCGCCGACGAGATCCGCGACGAGCGGCAGCGCACCGAGCACGACATGTTCACGGCCGGCACGATCGTGGCGGGGGTCCGCCGGGTGATGGCGTCGCTGACGCCCGACGAGATTCGCGACGAGGTGCCGAGCGACTGGTGAGTCAGGCCTCCCCCTGATCGTCGAGCGCGTCGAGGTCGTGCAGCGCCTCGGTCCAGCGACGTTCGCGCTCCGCGTCGGACTGCTCCCACCAGGGCGTGCCGCGCTCGCCGAGACCGTGCTTGGCGAGGTCGACGCGCCGTCGGTACGGCGCCTGGTCCTCGCCCGAGCGGCGGGCGGCGGCGACACCGGAGCGGCCACGGCCGAGGTGCGACAGCAATCGCTCGGCCACGCCCTCAGGGAGCGAGGGATCCTGGCGCCGCCAGCGCCGGCCCTTGACGACGAGGTAGCGCTCGTCGTCGCTCATCCGAGCGAGGTCATCACCGGGTCGAGCAGCCAGCCGGGCAGCACCGAGAAGACCACGCCCGCCACGAAGGTCATGCCGATCGCGACGCCGACCCCGTTCGGCACGTCGTACGCCGAACCGCCGGACTCGGCAGCAGGCCGGAAGAGCTCGCGCAGCCAGGCCGCGTAGTAGACGAGGCCGATCGCGACGTTGATCGCCATCACCACGACGAGCCAGGTGACGCCGGAGGCCGCGTCGAACACGATCACCTTTGCGAGCAGCCCGATCACGCCGGGCGGCAGCCCAGCGAGCGCGACGAGCGAGAACGCCAGCGGCCAGCCGGCGCCCGGCTCCTCCTTGATCAGCCCGCGGTAGTCGCTCAGCTGCTGCGCGGGGTAGCGCGTGCCGACCACGGCGGCGACGGCGAAGGCGGTGAGGTTGATGATCGCGTAGACCGCGAGGTACCCCAGCGAGCCCGCGAACGCAGCCCCGAGGTCGCCGTCGGCGGCCGCACCGAACGGCACCAGGATGTAGCCGGCCTGCGCGACCGACGACCACGCGAGGAGCCGAACCGCGTGCTTCTGCCGCAGTGCGAGCACGTTGCCGACGGTCATGGTCAGCGCGGCCATCACCGCCATCACCGGCGCCCAGGTGTCCGCCAGTCCGGCCAGGCCGCGGCCGAGAACGAGCATCAGGCCGACGAAGCCGGCGGCCTTGGAGACCACGGACAGGTAGGCCGCGACCGCGACCGGCGCGCCCACGTAGGTGTCGGGCACCCACATGTGGAACGGCACCGCGGCCACCTTGAACGCCAGGCCGACGACGGTCAGCACGGCGCCGACGACGAGCACCGACCACGGCTCGTCGCCGCGCGCGACTCCGGCGGCGATGCCGTCGAGGAACACCGACCCGGTCACGCCGTACAGCAGCGAGATGCCCATCAGCGTCACGGCCGTGGACACCACCGAGACCAGGAAGAACTTCACCGACGCCTCGGATGCGCGGACGTCGCCGCGGCGCAGCCCGACGAGCCCGAACGCCGGCAGCGAGACGACCTCGAGCGCGACGAGCAGGGTGATCAGGTCGCGCGACGCGGCGAGCGTGACCGCGCCCGCGGCCGAGCAGAGCAGCAGGAAGTGCCACTCCCCGGCGGGTGTGCGGCCGTCGACGACGGCGGCGGTGCCGATCAGCGCGACGACGGCGGTGCCGAACAGCACGATCCCCCACACCACGAGCGTGAACGCGTCGGTGGAGAACGAGCACAGCTCCGGGCCCTCGAGCGCGTCGCCGGTGCAGAACGTGCCGCGGGCGGGGTCGCCCCACAGCAGCCAGGTGGGTACGGCGGCCGCGAGCACCGCCATCAGCGTGAGCGTCGCGGGGAGGAAGCGAGTCGGCAGGAACGCGTCGACGAGCAGCACAACGACGGCGGCGACGGCCAGGATCGTCGGTGCGCCGATCGCCAGCCAGTCGATGCTCTGCACGAGGTTCATCGGCCGCCTCCCAGGAACGCGGTCGTGGCCTCGGCCACCGGGGTGAGCAGCAGGCCCGGCGCGACGCCGAGCACGACGGTGGCGAGGACGAGCGGCGACCACACCAGCCACTCCCACCGGGTCACGTCGCCGGGGATGACAGGTGTGGCGGGCGCTGCACCGGTCTCGCCCGCCTGGAACGCGGAGCGCAGCAGAGCCAGGAAGTACGCCGACGTCAGGATCACGCCGAGCGCGGCGACGACCGCGAGCGTGACGAAGCTTTCGCGCGGCAGGTCGCCGGACGGGAAGACCGCGGCGCGGATCGCGAGCATCTCGCCCCAGAACCCGGCCAGCCCGGGCAGGCCGAGCGACGCCATCGCGCCGAACGCGACGAGCCCGCCCAGCCGCGGCACCCGGCCGTAGAGGCCGCGCAGCCGACCGAGGTCGCCGGTGCCGTAGCGGTCCTTGACCGCGCCGGCGAGGAAGAACAGCAGGCCGGTGATCACGCCGTGCGCGACGCTCGCGTAGACCGCGCCCTGCACGCCGCCGACCGTGTAGGTCGCGGCGCCGAGGACGACGAAGCCCATGTGCCCGACGGACGAGTACGCGATCAGCCGCTTGAGGTCGGACTGCGCGAGACACGCGAGCGCGGCGTAGATGACACCGACGACCGCGAGCGCGCCGACGGCGGGCAGCAGCCACGACCACTCCGGGTCGACCAGCGGCAGCCAGAAGCGGAGGAAGCCGTAGGTGCCGAGCTTGAGGAGCACGGCGGCCAGCACGACCGACCCCACGGTCGGCGCCTTCGAGTGCGCGTCGGGCAGCCAGATGTGCAGCGGCCACAGCGGGGTCTTGACCGCGAGGCCGAGTGCGACGAGGGCGGCGGCGGTGACCGCGACCGGACCGGCGGGGTCGTACGACGCGGCGATGCGGACGATGTCGAACGTCCCGGCCTCGGAGCGCACCAGCACGAAGCCGACCAGCATCAACGCCGAGCCGAGCACCGTGAACACCAGGAACCGGGTGGCGGCGCGGCGGCGCTGCTCCTCCCCCCGCGGGCCGTGCGCGTCGCCCCAGCGGTCGATCACGAACCACATCGGGATCAGCGCGACCTCGAAGAACGCGAAGAACAGCACCATGTCGAGGGCGAGGAACGAGCCGAGCACACCGGCCTCGATGACCAGGAGCAGCACCGCGAGAGACGCGGTGCCGCCGCCCTCGGGCGCGTTGCGCACCAGCGCGAGCAGCGCGCAGGCGAACACGACCGTGCTCATCAGCAGCAGCGGCAGAGAGATCCCGTCGACGCCGAGGTGCCAGCGCACGTCGATCGCGGCCAGCCACGGCTCGTTCACGTGCGTCCCGTCGAGCCGGGAGGACGACAGCGCCGCGAGCCAGATCGACCAGCCGAGCACCAGGAGCCCGCTCCAGGCGGCGACCCGGACCGCTCCGGCCTCGCTCCGGCGCGCGACGAGCAGGGTCAGCACGGCGAGCACGGCCGGGACGGCGACCATCCCGTCGAGCGCGAAGGCGGTGAGCGTCACGTGGCCACCGCCCCCGCGAGCACGGCCGCCGCGGCGGCTCCGACGACGACCACCATCAGGTAGGTCTGCACGTTGCCGGTCTGGGCGAGCCGGATCAGGCCGCCGAGGCCCTTGGCGGTGCCGCCGGCGCCGTCGGCGTAGCCGTCCACCACGTCACGGTCGCTCGCGACGACCAGCCGGGCCAGGAACCGGATCGGGCGCACGAGCGCGACGTCGTACAACCAGTCGACGGGCGGGTGGGGTACGACGACCCGGTGCCACAGGTCGCGGCCGCGCGAGCGCCACAGCAGCAGCACCGCGATCGCGGTGAGCGCCACGAGGGCCGTCATCAACAGCGAGCCCTCGAGGTGGAACAGCTCCTCGTCGTGCTCGGGACCGAAGACCGCGGCGGTCCGGACGACCACGAGGCCGCCGAGGGCGGTGGGCGCGGCGAGCAGCCAGAGCGGCACCCGCATGGACGGCGGCGCCTCGTGCAGGTCGAGCTCGTCGACGTGCTCCTGCTCCGGGCCGAAGAAGGTGAGCAGCCATGCGCGCATGGAGTACGCGACGGTGAGCACCGCCGTCAGCACCATCGAGCCGAGCAGCACCCAGGACACCCACGGCCAGACCAGGCGACCGTGCAGCGCGCCTTCGTAGGCGCCCGCGAGCGCCGCGTCCTTGCTGAAGAACCCGACGAACGGCACGACGCCGGCGAGCGCCGCGAAGCCGATCGTCATGGTCGCGAAGGTGTCGGGGAGCTTCGTGCGCAGACCGCCCATCCGCCGCATCGACGTCGAGCCGACCGCGTGCATGACCGAGCCGGCAGCGAGGAACAGCAGGGCCTTGAACGCGCCGTGCGCGAGCAGGTGCATCACGCCCGCCGCCCATGCACCCACCGCGAGCGCGCCGAACATGTAGGCGAGCTGGCTGACCGTCGACCAGGCCAGCACCCGCTTGAGGTCGTCGCTGACCATCGCGTAGAGCGCGGAGATGAGCATCGTGCCGGCGGCGGTGAGCGCGAGCAGCGTGAGCGCGGCCGGGGCGGACAGGAAGAGCGGGTACATCCGGGCGACGAGGAAGACACCGGCCGCCACCATCGTGGCCGCGTGGATCAGCGCCGAGATCGGCGTCGGGCCGGGCATCGCGTCGGGAAGCCAGGTGTGGAACGGGAACTGCGCCGACTTGCCCATCACGGCGATCGCGATGAGCACGGCCGGCAGCCACAGCTCGTCGCGCTGCAGCGCCTGGGTCGAGATCGCCTCGAGGATCGTGCTGATCCGGTAGCTGTCGAACCGCTCGCCGAGCACGAAGATCGCGAACAGCAGGCCGAGGTCGGCGAGCCGCGTCATCAGGAACGCCTTGACCGCGCCGGCCCGCGCCTCGGCGAGCTCCCAGTGGTGAGAGATCAGGAAGTAGGAGCACATGCCCATGAGCTCCCAGCCGACCAGCAGCACCCAGAGGTCGTCGGCGACGACGACGGTGCACATCGCGCCGGTGAAGATCGAGACCAGGGCGGCGTACGACGGGTAGCGCGAGTCGCCGCGCATGTAGCCGAGTGAGTACACCTGCACGAGCGCGGCCACGACGCAGGCGAGCAGCAGCATGACCGCCGAGAGCGGGTCGACCAGCACCGCGAGCTCGATGGGTGGCGCGGTCGCGGCCGTGTCGGCGAGGACGTCCTCGAGAGGCGTCGCCTCCCCGAGATGCGGTACGGCGACCGCCGTGGCGAGCCCGAGCGTGAGCAGCGACCCGCCCACGGCCACGCCGCGCCCAGCCATCTCGGCGCGGTGGCCGAAGACGAGCGTCGCCACCGCCGAGACGAACGGGACGACCATGACGGCCAGCACGACCCAGCTCATGAGACGTCCCTGTCGGCGAGGGCGCGCAGCCGGTCGATGTCGATGTGCCCGTGGTGGCGGAAGACCAGCAGCACGATCGCCAGCGCGAGCCCGATCTCGGCCGCGGCGATCACGATCGTGAACAGCGCGAGGGTCTGGCCGCCGTGCAGCACGTCACGGAACGCGGCGTCGAAAGCGACGAGGTTGATGTTGACCGCGTTGAGCATCAGCTCGACGCCCATCAGCACCAGCACCGCGTTGCGCCGGGCGAGCACGCCGTACACGCCGATCGCGAAGAGCAGCGTCGACAGCAGCAGCGGCCACCACAGCGGCATCAGTCGTCACCCGCCTCGGACCGGAGCCGGGACAGCACGATCGCGCCGACGAGCGCGGCGAGCAGCAGGACGCTCAGCACCTCGAACGGCAGCACCCAGCGGCGGAAGATCGTCTCGCCGGTGACCTCGGCCGAGCCGACGACGGCGCCGGAGAGGTCGAGCTCCACGTCGCGGAAGCCGGCCACCACGGTCGCGCCGAGCAGCACGGCCACGAGCACAGCGACGAGCGCCGCGGGTGCCCAGCGCCGCACGGTGAGGTCGGGCTGCGGCCCGGTGGGCGCGCGGGTGAGCATCAGCGCGAAGAGCAGCAGCACCACGACTGCGCCGACGTAGATCAGCACCTGCACCCAGGCGACGAACTCGGCGGCGAGGATGAGGTAGATGCCGGCGATCGAACCGAGCGTGACCACCAGCCAGAGCGCGGCGTGGACGAGGTGGGTGGTGGTGACGACCAGGAGTGCGGAGACGACGGCGATGAGGGACAGCAGCACGAAGACGACCTGGACGGCGCTCACGCATCCCCCTTCTGCCGGGCCCGCTCGGCCGCCTTCTCCGCGGCGCCGATCTCCTTGGCCGGCTCGGCGAGCGGGTCGAGCGCGGGCGGCGCGGGGACGGTCCACATCCACTCGCGCAGCCGGTCCTTCTCGTGGGTGAGGTCGCGGATGTCGAGCTCGGCGTACTCGAACTCCGGGCTCCAGTGCAGCGCGTCGAAGGGGCAGACCTCGACGCAGATCGAGCAGTACATGCAGATCGAGAAGTCGATCGCGAACCGGTCGAGCACGTTGCGGGTCTTGTCCTTCCCGCCCTCGGTGGTGGCCGGGATGACGTCCTTGTGCGAGTCGATGTAGATGCACCACGCCGGGCACTCGCGCGCGCAAAGCATGCAGGAGGTGCAGTTCTCCTCGATCAGCGCGATGACGCCGCGCGTGCGGGGCGGCAGCTCGGGCAGCGCGTCGGGGTAGTGCGCGGTGACGGACCGGCGCGTCATCTGCCGGAACGTGCGCGCGAGGCCCTTGGCCAGGCCGGCGCCGGGGATGCTCATGCGGTCATCACCACCCCGACGGCCGTGATCGCGAGCTGGAGCAGGGCGAGCGGGACCAGGCCCTGCCAGGCCAGCCGCTGCAGCTGGTCCGCGCGCAGCCGCGGGTAGGCCACGCGCACCCAGATGACGACGAAGGCGACGAGCATCGTCTTGACCAGCGTCCACAGCCAGCCCAGCTGGTCCTCGAACGGCCCGTGCCAGCCGCCGAGGAACAGCACCGCGGTGAGCGCGGACAGCACGACGATGCCGGCGTACTCCGCGAGGATGAACAGCGCGAACCGGAGGCCGCCGTACTCCGTGTAGGGGCCGAACACGATCTCCGCATCGGCGACCGGCATGTCGAACGGCGGGCGCTGCACCTCGGCGAGCCCGGACACGAAGAACACGACGGCGGCGATGCCCTGCCACAGCAGCCACCACGGCTGCCAGGCCTCGACGATCCCCGTGAGGGACAACGTGCCGGCGGCCATCGCGACGGAGGCGGCGGCGAGCACGAACGGCAGCTCGTAGGCCATCAGCTGGGCCGCGATCCGGATGCCGCCGAGCAGGCCGAACTTGTTGGCGCTCGACCAGCCGCCCATCAGGCTGCCGACCACGCCGACGCCCATCACCGCGATCACGAAGAACAGCCCGACGTCGAGGTCCTGCCCGACGAGGCCAGGGCCGATCGGGATCACGAGCATCGCGACCAAATACGGGACCAGCGCGACCGCGGGTGCGATCTTGAAGACCATGCGGTCGGCTGCCGCCGGTACGACGTCCTCCTTCTGCACGAACTTCACGCCGTCGGCGACGAGCTGGGCCCAGCCGTGGAAGGCGCCGGCGTACATCGGGCCGACGCGGCCCTGCATGTGCGCCATCACCTTGTGCTCGACCTGCCCGACGAGCAGCGGCACGAGCAGGAAGGCGCCGAGGACGGCGGCGAGCCGGAGCGCGATCTCGAGCGCCTCACCCACCCGTGTCACCGCCCTCGGCTTTCTCGGTCGCGGGGGTGTCGGGCGAGTGCCGCCAGTCGTCGGGGACGCCGGGTGCCTTCACGCGGCGGCGCGTCGCGCGAGCCGCGTGCCCACCGAGGTCGTGGTCGCTCTCGCCCGGCTCCTTCGCGCCCGGCCAGGGCTTGGCCACGCGCGACGCGAGCACGAACTCCTTGCGGAGCGGGTGCCCCTCGAACTCCTCGGGCAGCAGCAGCTTCTCCATCGGCAGCACGGCGCCGCTGTCGTCGACGAAGTCCACGCCGAACATCTCGTGCGTCTCGCGCTCGTGCCACCGGGCACCGGCGTACACACTCACGGCCGACGGCAGAGTCCCGCCCTCGCGGGGAACGAGAGTGCGGACGACGAGGTGGCGCACGCCGCCCGGGCCGGGCGAGTGGTGGTCGGCGAGGTGGCAGACCACGCGCAGCCCCTCGGGGTCGCCGCCCAGCTCGTCGACCGCGCTGAGGAAGTCGAAGAAGCTGCACTCGAGGCCGTCACGCGCCAGTCGCAGCGCGTCGAGCCAGCGGTCGACGGGCACGTCGACCGTCAACGGTCCGAACCCTTCGTCGACGACGGCGTCGTCTCCGAACGCTGACGTGTACGCCGCCCGGACCATGCCGGGCCAGAGGTCGGAGCCCGGGGTCACCGCTCCCCTCCCGGCGGCAGGACCAGCCCGCGCTGCACGGATGCGGCGTCGGTGGCGCGGTAGCGGTGAGCGAGGTGCTCGCCGTCGATCTTCTCCTGGAGCTTGAGGATGCCCTGCAGCAGCGCCTCGGGGCGCGGCGGGCAGCCGGGGACGTAGACGTCGACGGGGATGATCTGGTCGACGCCCTTGGTCACGCAGTAGGAGTCCCAGTAGGGGCCGCCCGAGTTGGAGCAGGAGCCGAACGAGATGACGTACTTCGGCTCGGGCATCTGCTCGTAGAGGCGCTTGATGGCCGGCGCCATCTTGTCGGTGACCGTGCCGGACACGACCATCAGGTCGGCCTGCCGCGGGCCGGGCGCGAACGGGATGACGCCGAGGCGGATGAAGTCGTGCCGGGCCATCGAGGTGGCGATGAACTCGATCGCGCAGCAGGCGAGCCCGAAGTTGAAGACCCAGAGGGAGTACTTGCGGCCCCAGTTGAGCAGGTAGCGCGCCGGCTTCGGCGCGAGCCGCTGCAGCGGGCCGACGCTCGGCATGCCGAGGTCGGTCGTCTCCCGGGTAGCCGAGCCGTCTCCCCGGGTGATCGAGCCTGTCGAGATCACGTCCACGTCAGCACCCCCTTCCGCCACGCGTAGAGCAGCCCGACGGCGATGAAGCCGATGAACACCGCCATCTCCGCGACGCTGATCCAGCCGAGCCCGGCGAACACCGTCGCCCAGGGGAACAGGAACACCGCGTCGACGGCGAACACGACGTACAGGAAGGCGTAGACGTAGTAGCGCACGTGGGTCTGCGCCCAGCCCTCGCCGACCGGGTCCACGCCGCACTCGTAGGTGAGCAGCTTCTCGCGGGTGGCGTGGGTGGGACGCAGCAGCGCGTTGCTGCCGAACATCGCCGCCACGAGCAGCACTCCGATGACGAGGATGGCGAGCAACGGGACGTAGTTCCCCAAGTGGGCCGCGTGCTCTGTCGTACCCGCCACGTGGGTCACTCTAGTGAAGAGAGACGTGGCGTCGAGGGAGCCGAGCAACCCGGGCCGTGCGCGCCCGGGCCCGGCCCCCTGGGCGCTACTTCACCGGCAGGTCGTAGGTGCGCCGGATGCTCGAGCCGAGCTTGCCGATGTCCGCGCCGTAGACGTGCAGCGAGATCGCCGTGCTCGTGCCGCTGTTGGACACCCGGTGGATGTCGCCGGGCGGCGCGATGCCGGTGACGCTGCCCTGCTGGTTGATGCCCATCCCGGCCTCGACGAGCAAGGGCCCGTCCGGCCCGGCGTCGAGGCGGTAGCGCGTCTCGGTCTCCTGGCCCTGGTAGACGCCGACCGTGCACCACGACACGTGGTCGTGGATCGCCGTGGACTGCCCGGGGAGCCAGACCAGGGCCACGATCGAGAACGCGCCGTCGGGCTCGACGTGCAGGATGTGCTGGGTGTAGCACTCCTCGTCGCCGACGCACTGGTGCTCCTCGAGCAGGCCCGGCTCGCGGAGCGCGGGCTGCAGGAGGGCGGCCACGCGGTCGGCGGTCTGCTGCGCCGGCAGCTCTTCGGCCACCACGCCGCGGACACGGCGCACCAGGTCCTCGAGGGGTGCGCGCAGGTGGGTGCTCCCGGGTGTCGTCGCCATCGTCATGACAGCCTCCGCTCAGCCGACCAGGGTGCTGCTGATATCTGAAGGTACGACGCCGAGCGCCCCCGCGACAGATTTCGCCTGACGCCGGATGTCCGGGATGGCCGCAACCTCCCACTCCACACCCCTCCGGGCGGCGCCGATCACGTGGATCGCCCGCGCCGGCACGCCGGCCTCGTCGAGGAGCCGGCCGTCGCGGTCGATGTCCAGGCCGAGGCCGTGCGGGCCGGGTCGGAGCATGCCGCGGGTGGCCATGCCGTCGACCAGCGGGTTCCAGCCGGGCGTGGCGGCCGGCGCGGGGCCCGTGCAGTTCACGACCAGGTCGAAGTCCTCGACGCTCACGTCCGTCGGCGTCGTCACCCGGAGCCGGCCGTCGAGCATCAGCCCCTCGACGAGGTCGGCCATGTCCGGCGCCATCCGGTGCCGGGCGACCTCCCAGTAGCGGGCGACGTGCCGCACGAAGCTCTGCTGCTCGGCGTAGGGCAGCGCCTGCCACCGCTCGTTGAACCCGGCCTTGACCGTCTCGACCAGCTCGCGCCAGTGGTCGGGGTCGCCGGCACCGGCGGCCCGGACGGCGCGCAGCGCAGCCGCGAGTGTCCGCTCGGCCGGGACCGGACGGCCGCAGGCGACAGGCGGGCGGCTGCAGTGGCGCAGCGGCAGCAGGCCGTGCCGCGAGATCGCGACGATCTCCACATCCGGCTCGGTGTCGGTGATCTGGGCGGCGACGTCGACGGTGGTCAGGCCGGTGCCGACGAGGAGGATGCGCGAGCCGGGCGCCACCCGCTCGGTCAGGTCGCCCGCCCACGGATCGGCGGCGCAACCGCGCGCGGTACGGCGGACGTCGGGCAGGTCGCGCGGCGGCGGGTTGCCGAGCGCCAGCACCACCAGGTCCGCGGCTGTCTGCCTCCCGGAGGCCAGTGTGGCGACATAGTCGTTGCCGCTGTCGTCGAGCCCGACTACCTCGTCACGGGTATGGCGGACGCGCGAGCCACCGGGCACGCCGGCGAGCAGCGACGAGAGGTACTCGCCGTACGTCTGACGGGAGAGGAAGGTCTCGGGACGGACCGCGCGGCCGCGGGCGAGGCACCAGCGCACCAGGTGGCCCGGGTCGTCCTCGAACGCGCTCATCCGGCCGGCGTAGTTGTTCAGCAGGTGCACGCGCTCGCGGGTGCCGTAGGCGAGGCCGCGCCCGAGGGTGTCGCGTCGCTCGACGATCTCGATGTCGAGCGCATTCCCGTCCGCCTCGCGCAGCAGGGTCGCCGCGGTCACGACACCCGCGGCGCCGCCGCCCACGATGAGCACCCTGCGGAGACTGCGAACCATCCGTCCTCCTCGAACCGTCACACGTAATAAAAGCAAATTAGTTGTATTACTGAAGACAAGGTAACCATGCCGGACCCGGACCACGCACACCGCCCCGCGTGTCGCGCCTCCGACGCCCCGGGCGCCGGCCCCGTTAGCCTGCGGAAAGGTAAAGACGAAGACAGGACGAGGCACGGGGGAGGCAACCTCGACGCCTCGGGGAGCGTCTGAGGAACGTGAAGACCGAGAAGCTGACCGCAGGGGCACGTCTACGGCGTGCCCTCGTCGCGACTACCGCGACCCTGGCCGTGCTGGTGACCGCCACAGGTGCGTCGTACGGCGTGCTGGGACTGAGCAACGCCACCGACTCCGCGCTGCGCGCCCGGTCGGTGCCAGTCCCGGGCACATCGGCGACCGAGATCCCGACCCCCGACGTGGCCGGAGTGGAAGCGCTGGTCCCCGACGCACGCGCCGAGGCGAGCCCACGTCCCGACGTCGAGCCGGTCCCCGACGGGCGGCGGCCCGAGCCGGTTCTCGAGCCGGGCGACCGCGGCCGCAAGGTGCGGGCGCTGCAGGCACGACTGGCCCAGCTGCTCTGGTTCACGCCGCCCGTCACCGGCACCTACGACCGCGAGACCAAGCGCGCGGTTCGCGGCTTCCAGGGCAAGCGCGGCTTCGAGAAGACCGGCGTCGTCGACGCGCGCACGTGGCGTCGCCTCGTGCGGATGTCGCAGAAGCCGACCGCCGACGTGCTGTTCAACCGCGCCGGCCCGGCGCTCTATGAGCCCGGCGACCGGGGCCGTGAGGTCCGGATCATCCAGGCCCGGCTGCGGCAGATCGCCTGGTTCTTCGGCGACGTCACCGGCACCTACGGCCCGCGCACCCGCGAAGCGGTCTTCGGCTTCCAGGGCAAGCGCGGCATCCCGCAGACCGGCAAGGTCGACCGCCGCACGCTCGACCTGCTCGTCGGCATGACCCGCACGCCCACCCGGGACGAGCTCGCCAACCGGCCGCCCGACCCCGCCGACGGCCAGCCGCTCGACCCGCGCTGCAAGGTGGGTCGCGCGCTGTGCATCGACAAGACGTCCAACAGCCTGCGCTGGGTGGTCAACGGCGAGACCCAGATGACCGTCGACGTGCGGTTCGGATCGTCCGAGCTACCCACCCGCGAAGGCGTCTTCTCGGTCTACCGGAAGTCCCGCGACCACGTGTCGTCGCTGTACCACACGTCGATGCCGTTCGCGATGTTCTTCTCCGGCGGCCAGGCCGTGCACTACTCCCCCGACTTCGCCGCCCACGGCTACAACGGGGCCTCCCACGGCTGCGTCAACGTCCGCGACTACGGCGCCATGGCCAGCCTGTTCGACCAGGTCCCCCTCGGCACCCGCGTCGTCATCTACTGGTCCTGACCCACCGGAGCCGCCAGATCCACCAGGGCTCCAGGCGCCAGGTCCTGCCGGACCCATCGGCGAGGGGTCACTTATTCAGCCGCGTCACCGGCGTGTCGCGGCACAAGTGACCCCTCGCTGGTCCGAGAACCCGAGGTGCAGGGCCTGTCTCCCCAATTCTGGCCGTCGCGAGCGTCGTCCGGTGCGTGCGATCGACTTACCGGGGTCCCCGGCGAATCGCGGAGCCTGCGGAGCGATTCGTTGGGGTGGTGGCTTGGCGCCGGAGCGACGGCGGGCCGGCGGCCCGTCGAGTGACGGCAACGCCGCCAGCGTGCGTGCCGGGCGGCGCGCAGCAGGCCAACTGAATTCGGGAGACAGGCCCTGGCTAGGCAGGCACCCCTGCAGCCCGCCTGGCCGCCACTGTCTGGGCGCCACGGTGCGGAGCCAGCCACACCGACGCGCCCTCGGTCAGACCCGAGCCGCGCGCCTCCGCGCGGCTGAGCACCACCGCGACGTCGTCCCCCACGTCCGAGCGCACGGTCACGCGCACCTCGAAGCCGACGCGCAGCATCCGCGTGACGGTGCCGGGTACGGCGCCGTCGGTGACTGCAGGCGGCGCGCTGAGGATGTCGATGTCGTGCGGCCGGATCAGCACGCCGTCGAGCCGCGTGACCTCGCCGAGGAACGACATCACGAAGTCGTTCGCGGGCTCGTCGTACAGCTCGTCGGGCGTGCCGACCTGCTCGATGCGGCCGTCGTTGATCACCACGATCTCGTCGGCGACCTCGAGGGCCTCCTCCTGGTCGTGGGTAACGAACACGGTCGTCACCTGCACCTCGTCGTGCAGCCGGCGCAGCCAGTCGCGCAGCTCCTTGCGCACCTTGGCGTCGAGCGCGCCGAACGGCTCGTCGAGCAGCAGCACGGTCGGCTCCACCGCGAGCGCGCGGGCGAGCGCCATGCGCTGGCGCTGACCGCCGGAGAGCTGCGCGGGCAGCCGGTGCGCGAACTGCTGCAGGTGGACGAGCTTCAGCAGCTCGTCCACCCGTCGCTGCACCTCGGCCTTCGGCCGCTTGCGGATCTCCAGCCCGAACGCGACGTTCTTGGCGACGTTCATGTGCTTGAACGCGGCGTAGTGCTGGAACACGAAGCCGACGTTGCGCTTCTGCGGCGGCAGGTGTGTGGCCTCGACACCCTCGATCTCGATGGTGCCCTCGTCGGCGTTCTCCAGGCCGGCGATGATTCGCAGCAACGTCGACTTGCCGCCGCCGCTGGGACCGAGCAGCGCGGTGAGCTGTCCGGTGGGGATGGACACGGAGACGTCGTCGAGCGCGACGAAGTCCCCGAACCTCTTGCTGACGTTGCGGACCTCGATACTCATTGCTGTTCCTTCGGGCGAAGCAGCGCCACCACGACGATGCAGAGCACCGCCGCGAAGGCGAGGAGGAAGGAGACCGCGTACGCCGTCTCCTGCTGGAAGTTCTGGTACCGCTGCTGGACGAGCAGCGTGGCGAGCTGGGTGTCGCCGGCGACGTTGCCCGAGACGACCTTGACCGCGCCGAACTCGCCGAGCGACCGCGCCAGGCTGAGCACCACGCCGTACACGACGGCCCACTTGATGCTCGGCAGCGTGATCCGCCAGAACGTCTGACGGGCGTTGGCACCCAGGCTGCGCGCGGCCTGCTCCTGCTCGTCACCGATCTCCTCGAGCACCGGCACGACCTCACGGACCACCAGCGGCAGCGCCACGAAGCAGGTGGCCATGATCATGCCCGGCTCGTTGAAGATCACCCTGATCCCGTTCTCCTCCAGGGCCGGCCCGAACCAGCCGGTGCGGCCGTTGTAGACGAGCACCAGGGCGAGGCCGACGACCACGGGCGACACCGACAGCGGTACGTCGATCAGCGCCGACAGCAACCGCCGGCCGGGGAACTCGTAGCGGACGAGCAGCAGCGAGACACCCACGCCGAAGACGAGGTTGATCACCACCGCCGTCACGGCGACGAGGAGGGTGAGCTTGAGCGCGTGCGTGACGTCGGGGTCGGCGAGCGCCGTCTGCAGCGACCCCAAGCCGTCCTCGAAGGTGCGCTGGACGACCAGCGAGCTCGGCCAGGCCACCAGGAAGAACAGGTAGGTCACCACGACGATGCGCAGCGTCCAGCGGACGACGGGCCCCGGCCTAACCACGGCGCGCCACCCTCCGCTGGATGAGGTCGAGCGTCACGATCGCCAGCAGCGCGACGACCAGCATCACGGTCGCCACGGCCGCGGCCGCTGCGGTGTCGCCTCCCTCGAGGTAGGTCAGCACGCGCACCGACGTCACCTCGGTCCGGCCGGGCAGGTTGCCGCTGAGCAGGACGAGCGAGCCGTACTCGCTGATGCCGCGCGCGAACGACAGCGCAGCGCCGGCGAAGATCGCCGGAGCCAGCGTGGGCAGCAGGACGCGGCGCAGCGTCGTGAACGGACTCGCCCCCAGCGAGGCTGCCGCCTCCTCGACGTCCGACTCGAGCTCCTCGAGCACGGGCTGGACGGTGCGCACGATGAAGGGCAGGGTCACGAACGCCAGCGCGAGGAAGACTGCCTTGCGCGTGTTGGCGACGTCGACGCCGACGGGGCTCGTCGCGCCGTACAGCGACAGCAGCACCAGGCCGGCCACGATCGTCGGCAGCGCGAACGGGATGTCGATGACGACGTCGAGGACGCGCTTGCCGGGGAACCGGTCCCGCACGAGGACCCAGGCGATGAGCGTTCCCATCACCATGTTGAGCGCGGTCACCAGCACCGAGGTGACGACGGTCAGACGGAGTGCAGCCAACGTCTGGCCGTTGGTCAGCGTCTCCACGAACGTCTCGATCCCGCCGCCGGCCGCCTTGACGACGACCGCGGAGAGCGGGATGAGCACGAGGAGGCTGAACCACGTCATCGCGATGCCGAGACCGAGCCCGGAGGCACGGGTCAGACCACCGGAGCGGGCGGACCGGCGCGACAGCGCCCGTCCGCCCGCCGCGGACGCGATGGTGGACATGCCTACTGACCGGCCTGGGCCTGCAGCTTGGCGATGATGCCGTCGTTCTCGTCGAAGTACTTCGTGTTGGCCTCGTCCCAGCCACCGAAGTCAGCGTCGACGGTCTGCAGCACCTTGGGCTCCGGGAACGCGTCGGCCGGGTCATTGGCGCCCTCGACGGTCAGGTCCGGGATCTCGACGAGCGGGCGGTAGCCGGTCTCGGCGTACGCGCGCTGTCCGTCCTCGCTCTTCTGGTAGTCGAGGAACGCCGAGGCCGCCTCGGACGCGTCCTCGGTCACCGTGCAGGGGTTCTCGATGAGCAGCGTCTCGTCGGGGACGACGTAGTCGAAGTCGGCGCCGCTCTGGCGCGCCAGGATCGCCTCGTTCTCGTAGGAGAGCAGCACGTCGCCGTTGCCGTTCTCGAACGCCGTCGTCGCGTCGCGGCCGCTGTCGGGCAGAGCGACGACGTTCTCGAAGAAGTCCTTGATGTACTGCTCGGCGTCGGCCTCGGAGCCGCCGTTCGCGATCACGTGCCCGTACGCCGACAGCAGGTTCCACTTCGCGGACCCGGACGAGGCCGGGTTCGGGGTGATGATGCCCACGCCCGGCTTGGCCAGGTCGTCCCAGCTCTCGATGCCCTTGGGGTTGCCGCTGCGGACGACGAGGACCACGACGGACTGCGTGCAGACGCCCTTGGTGTCGTTGTCCTTCCAGTCCTCCGCCACGATGCCGGCGTCGACGAGCCGGGTCACGTCGGGCTCGAGCGAGAAGTGCACCTCGTCGGCGACCTGCCCTGCCTCGACGGCGCGGCTCTGGTCACCCGAGGCGCCGTACGACGTCTTGAAGGTCACGCCCGACCCGGCGTCGGTCTTCTGGAAGCCCTCGATGACGGCGGTGTTGGCCTGCTCCAGGACGGAGTAGCCGACGATGTTGATCTCCCCGCCCGAGCCGTCGCCCTCGGCTCCGCCGGCCGACGTACCCCCGCACGCGGCCAGTGCCAGGAGCCCGGTGACGGACGCGGTGACTGCGGTCTTCTGCCTGATGCTCATTGCACCCTCTTCTGTGTCTGGTTCGGCCCGTCCACCCAGGGACGTATCTTTCTCAGTAACTTACTCGACTTTAGTTGAAAGGCCGGCATTGACCCCTGTGTCTCGCGAATCGGGACGCCGTGAGCCCCGTCACGGCGGCAGGCGTGCGGTTCTGGAACGCGCGTGAACGCGGCGTGTCGCGGTCGTAGAGTGACTGGGTAAGGGACACCTCAGTCGGAGGGATCTGGCGTGACCAAGCAGGTCAAGCAGCTCGACCGCGTGATCATTCGATTCGCCGGGGACTCCGGGGACGGGATGCAGCTCACCGGCGACCGTTTCACCCAGGAGACGGCGGCGTTCGGCAACGACCTGTCCACGCTCCCCAACTTCCCGGCGGAGATCCGTGCCCCCCAGGGCACGCTGCCGGGCGTGTCGTCGTTCCAGGTCCACTTCGCCGACCACGACATCCTGACCCCGGGCGACTCCCCCGATGTGCTCGTGGCGATGAACCCGGCCGCGCTCAAGGCCAACCTGGGCGACCTGAAGAAGGGCGGCACGGTGATCGTGGACTCCCACGACTTCACCGCGCGCAACCTCACCAAGGCCGGCTACGCCGAGAACCCTCTCGACGACGACTCTCCGGACGGCCCGCTCGCCGACTACGACGTCCAGGCGGTCGACCTGACCGGCATGACCGTCGAGGCGGTGAAGGAGTTCGGACTGTCCCGCAAGGACGCCGCGCGCGCGAAGAACATGTTCGCGCTGGGTCTGCTGTCGTGGATGTACGGCCGTCCCACCGAGCCGACGATCACGTTCCTCGAGCGCCGCTTCACCAAGGCCCCTGACATCCGCGACGCGAACATCACCGCGTTCAAGGCGGGCTGGAACTTCGGCGAGACGACGGAGACGTTCGTCGTCCAGTACGAGATCAAGCCCGCGCCGATGGTGACCGGCACCTACCGCAACATCACCGGCAACCTGGCGCTGGCCTACGGTCTCATCGCCGGTGCGACGCAGGCGGGGCTGCCGCTGTTCCTCGGCTCCTACCCGATCACGCCGGCATCGGACATCCTCCACGAGCTCAGCAAGCACAAGCGTTTCGGTGTCACGACGTTCCAGGCCGAGGACGAGATCGCCGGCATCGGCGCCGCCCTCGGCGCTGCGTTCGGCGGCGCGCTCGGCGTGACGACCACGTCCGGCCCCGGCATCGCGCTCAAGTCCGAGACCATCGGCCTCGGCGTGATGATGGAGCTGCCGCTGCTGGTCGTCGACGTGCAGCGCGGCGGACCTTCGACCGGCCTGCCCACCAAGACCGAGCAGGCCGACCTGCTGCAGGCGATGTTCGGCCGCAACGGCGAGGCGCCGGTCCCGATCATCGCGCCGCAGTCACCGGCCGACTGCTTCAACGCGGCGCTGGAGGCTGCGCGGATCGCGGTGACCTACCGGACCCCGGTGATGCTGCTCTCCGACGGTTACCTCGCCAACGGCTCCGAGCCCTGGGCGATCCCGGCCGTCGACGAGCTGCCCGAGATCGACCCGGCGTTCGCGGTGGAGCCCAACCACGAGGTCCGCGACAAGGACGGCAACGTCACCGGCAAGGACTTCTGGCCGTACCTCCGCGACCCGGAGACGCTGGCCCGCCCGTGGGCGGTCCCCGGCACGCCCGGTCTCGAGCACCGCATCGGAGGCCTGGAGAAGGGCGACGGGCACGGCAACATCTCCTACGACCCGGCCAACCACGACCTGATGGTGCGCACCCGCGCGGCCAAGGTCGAGCGGATCGCCGACACGATCCCGCCGCTCGAGGTGGACGACCCGACCGGCGACGCCCGCGTGCTGCTGCTCGGGTGGGGCTCGACGTACGGCCCCATCGGGGCGGCGGTGCGCCAGGTCCGCGACGCCGGCCTCAAGGTCGCCCAGGCGCACCTGCGCCACCTCAACCCGTTCCCCAAGGACCTCGGCGACGTGCTCAAGAGGTACGACGCGGTCATGGTCCCCGAGATGAACCTCGGCCAGCTCTCGATGCTGCTGCGCGCGAAGTACCTCGTCGACGTGGTCGGCTACAACCACGTCCGTGGCCTGCCGCTGCGTGCGGCCGAGCTCGCCGAGGCCGTCACCCACCTGATCGAGTCCACCGGACACGCCTCGGACGACACGATCGTCGAGGCCGAGACCGAGGAGATCAACTCGTGAGCACCACCGAGCTGCCCTTCCCGGGCCTGCGCGGCGTCCCCACCAGCGACGAGCCGCAGAACCGCAAGGAGTACACCTCCGACCAGGAGGTGCGCTGGTGCCCCGGCTGCGGCGACTACGCCGTGTTGGCCGCCGTGCAGGGCTTCCTGCCCGAGCTGGGCCTCAAGCGCGAGAACATCGTGTTCGTCAGCGGTATCGGTTGCTCGAGCCGGTTCCCCTACTACCTCGACACCTACGGGATGCACTCCATCCACGGGCGTGCGCCGGCCATCGCGACGGGCCTGGCGACCGCGCGCGAGGACCTGTCGGTGTGGGTGGTCACCGGTGACGGCGACGCGCTGTCGATCGGCGGCAACCACCTGATCCACGCGCTGCGCCGCAACGTGAACCTCAAGATCCTGCTCTTCAACAACCGGATCTACGGGCTCACCAAGGGCCAGTACTCCCCCACCTCCGAGCTCGGCAAGGTCACCAAGTCGACGCCGATGGGGTCGCTGGACAACCCGTTCAACCCGGTGTCGCTCGCACTCGGCGCCGAGGGCACGTTCGTCGCCCGCACCATCGACTCCGACCGCAAGCACCTCACGTCGGTGCTGTCCGCGGCGGCCGCGCACCGCGGCACGGCGCTCGTCGAGATCTACCAGAACTGCCCGATCTTCAACGACGGCGCGTTCGACGCGATCAAGGACAACCAGACCCGGTCCGACGCGATCATCCCGCTCGTGCACGGCGAGCAGATCCGGTTCGGCAGCGAGCTGCAGTACGGCGTCGTCCGCGACAAGGAGACCGGCTCGGTCTTCGCCGTCGAGGTGGCGGACGTCGACGACTCCGACCTGCTGGTCCACGACGCGCACAGCGAGGACCCCACCACGGCGTTCGCGCTGTCGCGGCTGACCGACGCCGGCGTGCTCCACCGCGCGCCGATCGGAATCTTCCGGCAGGTCCAGCACCCGACGTACGACGACCTCGCCCGCGAGCAGGTTCGCACGGCGCGCGAGAGCGACGGCGCGGGCGAACAGAAGGCCGCGCTCGCCGGGCTGCTCAACAGCGGGGACACCTGGACCGTCGCCTGACGGTCCCGTCTCACGTCAGAGGTAAACCCTGCCTTTGGTCCTGACGCCCTGTAGCCTGCAGGGGTGTCCGAGAACAGCCGCGGTTTCGTCCTGGGGGCGGCCGCGTACCTGATGTGGGGGCTGTTCCCGCTCTACTTCCCGCTGCTCGAGCCCGCCAGCGCGACCGAGATCCTCGCGCACCGGATCTTCTGGTCGCTGATCACCATGCTCGTGCTGGTCGTCGCCG
>NZ_CAMPGZ010000003.1 GCF_946885725.1 uncultured Nocardioides sp. | reverse complement strand
GAGCTCAAGGAGAAGAAGCACCGCATCGAGGACGCCGTCTCCGCGACGCGCGCCGCGATCGAGGAGGGCATCATCGCCGGCGGCGGTTCGGCCCTCGTGCACGCGGTGTCGGTCCTCCAGGACGGCCTCGGCCTCGACGGTGACGAGGCGACGGGCGTGAAGATCGTCGCCAAGGCCGCCGACGAGCCGCTGCGCTGGATCGCCGAGAACGGCGGCGAGAACGGCTACGTCGTCGTCGCGAAGGTCCGCGAGGGCAAGGTCGGCGAGGGCTACAACGCCGCGACGGGCGAGTACGGCGACCTGGTCTCCCAGGGCGTCCTCGACCCGGTCAAGGTGACCCGCTCCGCGCTGGTCAACGCGGCCTCCATCGCGGGCATGCTGCTCACGACCGAGACTCTCGTCGTGGACAAGCCCGAGGAGGAGGAGCCCGCCGCCGCGGCCGGCCACGGTCACGGCCACGGCCACTGATCCCGCGTCGCAGAGCACACTCAGCACCACACAGCAGAACAGGCGCGAGGCGCCGTCCCGGACTTCCGGGGCGGCGCCTCGTCGCTTTCACCACCTGTCGCAGCACGGGCGGGACCGATGAGTTCCGGGCCCGCGGGCGGTCTGTACCGGGAAGAGCTCCCCACCCGCACCGCGAGGAGGCCCCGTGACGACGTCGGCGCACCGCATGATGTTCGTGAACCTGCCCGTGTCCGACCTGTCGAGGTCCCGGACGTACTTCGCCGAGCTGGGCTTCGCGTTCAACGACGTCTTCAGCGACAGCAAGGCCGCCTCCCTGGTCGTCAACGACCAGGCCATCGTGATGCTGCTCGACCGGTCGTTCTTCGGCACGTTCGTCGACCGGCCCGTGGCCGACGACTCCTCGGTGGAGGTCGGGGTCGGGCTCTCCGCGGCCACGCGTGAGGAGGTCGACGCGCTCGTGGACCGGGCGATCGCGCTCGGCGGGTCGCCGGCGTGCGAGCCGCAGGACGAGGGCTACATGTACGGGCGCAGCTTCTACGACCTCGACGGTCACCTCTGGGAGCTGATCTGGATGGACCCAGCGGCCGTCACCCCACCGCCACCGACGACTGGGACGAACGGGGCCGGCACATAGGGGCACGTAGACTGGTCGTCTGCCGCCGCCCCTCGTCCACGGAAGGCCTCATGACCGCTTCGATCGAGCCCGGCACCGCGGCCGGCGTACCCGACAAGTTCGCCGCCCTCGGTCTCACCTACGACGACGTCCTGCTGCTGCCCGGCGAGACCGACGTGGTGCCCAGCGAGGTCGACACCACCGCGCGGCTGACCCGCGAGCTGTCGCTGAAGATCCCGCTGGTCTCCAGCGCGATGGACACGGTCACCGAGTCGCGGATGGCGATCGCGATGGCCCGCCAGGGCGGCATCGGAGTGCTCCACCGCAACCTCTCGATCGAGGACCAGGCCTACCAGGTCGACCTCGTCAAGCGCACCCAGACCGGCATGATCACCAACCCGGTCACCATCGGGCCCAAGGCGACCCTCGAGGAGCTCGACGAGATCTGCGGCGAGTTCCGCGTCTCCGGCCTCCCGGTCATCGACGAGGACCGCACGCTTCTCGGCATCATCACCAACCGCGACCTGCGCTTCGTGCCCGTCGCCGAGTGGAGCCAGCGGCTCGTCGGCGACGTGATGACCCCGATGCCGCTGATCACCGGCCACGAGGGCATCGACCGCGAAGAGGCGACCCGGCTGCTCCGCCAGCACAAGCGCGAGCGGCTCCCGATCGTCGACGACGCCGGCAAGCTCGTCGGCCTCATCACCGTCAAGGACTTCGTCAAGGGCGAGCAGTTCCCGAACGCGTCGTACGACGACCACGGTCGCCTGCTGGTCGCCGCCGCGATCGGCTACTTCGGCGACGCCTGGGAGCGGGCCACCACGCTGGTCGAAGCCGGAGTCGACGTGCTCGTCCCCGACGTTGCCAACGGCCACGCCCGCCTGATGCTCGACATGATCCGGCGGCTCAAGAGCGACCCGGCCACCAAGCACGTCCAGGTCATCGGCGGCAACGTCGCCACCCGCGCCGGCGCGCAGGCGCTGGTCGACGCGGGCGCCGACGCCGTCAAGGTCGGTGTCGGACCCGGCTCCATCTGCACCACCCGCGTGGTCGCCGGCGTCGGCGTCCCGCAGATCACCGCGGTCTACGAGGCGTCGCTGGCCACCAAGCCCGCCGGCGTACCCGTGGTCGCCGACGGCGGCCTGCAGTACTCCGGCGACATCGCCAAGGCGCTCGTCGCCGGCGCCGACACGGTGATGCTCGGCTCGCTGCTCGCCGGCTGCGAGGAGAGCCCGGGCGACCTGATCTTCGTCAACGGCAAGCAGTTCAAGGCCTACCGCGGCATGGGCTCGCTGGGCGCGATGGCCTCGCGCGGCAAGAAGTCGTTCTCCAAGGACCGCTACTTCCAGGCCGACGTGGCCAGCGACGACAAGATCGTGCCCGAGGGCATCGAGGGCCAGGTCGCCTACCGCGGCCCGCTGGCCGCGGTCGCCCACCAGCTCGTGGGTGGGCTGCACCAGTCGATGTTCTACGTCGGCGCGCGCACGATCCCCGAGCTGCAGGAGCGCGGCCGGTTCGTCCGGATCACCTCGGCGGGTCTGAAGGAGAGCCACCCGCACGACATCCAGATGACCGTCGAGGCGCCCAACTACAGCCCGGGTCGCTGACGCGTCACAAGGCTCACCGCCGCACCACCCGCAGCACCGAGGAGTCGACCCGCGGCGCCGGGTCGAACGCCGACCGCGGCACGTTGCGAACGACCTCCCACTGGTAGGCGCGTCCGTGCCGTCCGCGTGGTCCGTCGGCGGCCAGCCGCCTGGCCGCGGCGCGCTGCAGCACCAGGTCGGCGCCGCGCAACCGGTCGCTGCGCAGCAGCTGGGTGACCACCGCGGTCGTCAGGGCGTACGGCGGGCTGGCGACCACCCGGAACGGCTCGCGCGGCAGCCGCAGCTCTCGCAGGTCGGCCCGCACGACGCGGACCCCCTCCTCCCCGGCGTACTTCCTGCGCAGCCGTTCGACCCGGCCCTGGTGCAGTTCGACCGCCACCACGCGGGCACCGGCGGCGACCAGGTGGTCGGTCAGCGCGCCGTGCCCGGCGCCGAGATCGAGGACGAGCTCGCCCGGCCGGAGGCCTGCGTCCTCGACGATGCGCGCGGCCCAGTCAGATCGAAGCGGGTGCCAGCCCCACTGCCGCCGTGTCCCGTTCCCGGACACGGCGCACCCTCACGAAGGTCATCGGCATGGCGTCGACGGTAGGTCTGTGACCGCAGGTGCTTCAATCGCTTTTCGTGGACCCCGTCGCCGCCGCCCGTGAGCTGGCCGCCCGCCCGGGCATCGCGATCCTCGGTGTCGCCGGGCAGCCGGGAGCCGGCAAGTCCACGCTGGCCGAGCGGATCGTCGCCGAGGTGTCCGATGCGGTGCTGGTCGGCATGGACGGGTTCCACCTCGCGCACGACACCCTGATCCAGCTGGGGCGGGTCGAGCGGAAGGGCGCGCCGGACACGTTCGACGCATACGGGTACGTCGCGCTGCTGCGACGCATTCGTGGCCTCGACAGCCTCGACTATCCGGGGCGGAATCGTCTCGGCAGGCTCGACCACCCGGGGCCGGGGGAGGTCGTCTGGGCGCCGGAGTTCGACCGCGACCTGGAGGACGCGATCGCCGGCGCGGTCGCGGTCACGGCCGACGTACCGCTCGTCGTCACCGAGGGCAACTACCTGCTCCTCGACGAGCCGCCATGGGGCGAGGTGCTCGGGCTGTTGGACGCGTGCTGGTACGTCGACATCGACGAGGACGTCAGGCGCGCGAGGCTACAGGCGCGGCACGAGAGGTACGGCCGCACGCCGGAGGAGGCGCGCGAGCGGACCTGGGGGAGCGACGAGCGCAACGCGGTGCTGGTCTCGGCGAGCCGCAGCCGCGCGAGCGCGATCATCACGTCCTCATAGACTGCGCCCCATGGTCGAGATCGAGATCGGTCGCGCGAAGCGCGGACGCCGTGCGTACTCCTTCGACGACGTCGCGATCGTGCCGTCCCGGCGCACGCGCGACCCGGAGGAGGTCTCGGTCGCCTGGCAGATCGACGCCTACCGGTTCGAGCTGCCGATCCTCGCCGCCCCGATGGACTCGGTGATGTCGCCGCAGACCGCGGTCGCGTTCGGCAAGCACGGCGGCCTCGGCGTGCTCGACCTCGAGGGGCTCTGGACGCGGTACGACGACCCGTCCGACCTGCTCGCCGAGGTGGCCGGACTGCACGGTGCCCAGGCGACGCAGCGGCTGCAGGAGATCTACGCCGAGCCGATCAAGCCCGAGCTGATCACTGCGCGACTGCGCGAGATGCGCGAGTCGGGTGTCACCGTCGCGGGGTCGCTGTCGCCGCAGCGCACCAAGGAGTACTTCAAGACCGTCGTCGACGCCGGGGTCGACATGTTCGTGATCCGCGGGACGACCGTCTCCGCCGAGCACGTGTCGGGCCAGGCGGAGCCGCTGAACCTCAAGGAGTTCATCTACGAGCTCGACGTGCCGGTGATCGTCGGCGGCTGCGCGACGTACCAGGCCGCCCTCCACCTGATGCGCACCGGTGCCGCCGGCGTGCTGGTCGGCTTCGGCGGCGGTGCCGCGCACACCACGCGCACGGTGCTCGGTGTCGCGGTGCCGATGGCGAGCGCGGTGGCCGACGTGGCCGCTGCGCGGCGCGACTACCTCGACGAGTCCGGTGGTCGCTACGTGCACGTGATCGCCGACGGCTCGATCGGCCGCTCCGGCGACGTGGCCAAGGCGATCGCCTGCGGTGCCGACGCGGTGATGATCGGCTCCCCGCTGGCGCGCGCCTCCGACGCGCCGGGTCGCGGCTACCACTGGGGCTCCGAGGCGTGGCACGCCGACCTGCCGCGCGGCGAGCGCATCGAGATCGGCACGGTCGGCACGCTGCAGGAGATCCTGTTCGGCCCGTCGCGCGTCGCGGACGGCACGATGAACCTCGTCGGCGCGCTGCGCCGGGCGATGGCAACGACCGGCTACACGGAGCTCAAGGAGTTCCAGCGCGTCGAGGTCGTCGTCCAGTAGGTCAGTCGACCCGCTCGAACGACACGGTGGTGAAGTACGCCGTGTGGTAGACCTCGTGCGGGATGCCGTGCCACGACCCTGTCGAAGGCGTCTCCAGACGCAGCGACATCGTGCGACCGTTGTCGTCGAGCGACACGTCGAAGACGCTGATGAGCATGCCGGTCATGTTCACGAACGCGAGGCGGTCGCCCTCGACGGAGAACCTCCAGTTGTCCTCAGTGTGACCGCGGATGAGGAAGTCCATCTCCTCCCCACGCAACGTCATCTGCGCCCGGACGCCGGAGAAGCGGCCCGTCTCGTCGCGCAGCTCGTCCACCCAGTCGCCCAGGCCCTCCTCCCGCAGGTGCGCGGCCAGGTCGGAGAACGAGAGCGGCTCCGTGCGCCAGGTGCCGTCGAGCACGGTCGTCTTGGGCGCGGCACGGTCGGGAGGCGGTTCGACCACCGGAGGCGCGGTGTTCGGGCCACCGCCGTACTGCGCGACGGCGACGGTGAGGGCGGCCACCCCCGCAGCGGCGGCGAGCACCCCCGTGACCCGCCGCCGCGTGCGGGACCGGCGTCCCCGACCCAGCGTGCGCGCCAGCGCGACGTCGATGTCGACCGGTGGCAGGGCGGTTCCGACGTCCTCGAGACCCAGACGGACCCGCGTGTCAACGGACATCGGTGTCCACCTCCTCCGAGAGCAGCTCGGCGAGGCGCTTGCGAGCCGCGTGCAGGTGGACGAACCCGGTGGCCTCCGAGCACCCGATGAGCTCCGCGACCTCGCGCATCGGAAGGTCCTCCAGGTAGTGCAGTACGACGACGGCCCGCTGGCGCGGCGACAGCCGGACGAGCGCCGCGCGCAGCTCCGGGTCCGGCAGCTCGGCGTCCGGCGCAGCGGCGCTCGGGTCGGCGAGAGCGGCCTGCCGCTCGATCCTCGGACGCCGCGCGGCCCGGACCGCCTCGCGCTGCGCCTTGCGGACGGCGACCCGACGCACCCACGCCTCGGGGCGGTCGTAGCTGCTGACCTTGCCCCAGTGCCGGTACAGCTCGACGAAAGCGTCCTGGACGACGTCCTCGGCGAGTGCCTGGTCGTGCACGACGAACCAGACCGTGCGGACGATCCGCGGGTAGGCGGCTTCGAAGAGGCGGCGGTAGTCGTCCTCGGCGGCGACGGCGCGCGCCCGAGGCGAGAGCACCACGCCCCCCATGATGCGCGCTGCCGGCGCCGCCGAAGAAGCCCCCAACCAGCCCACCTCCCACCCGTTCCACACACGCGACGAGCGGTGAACCTTTAGGGCCGTCGCCAGTTTTCGGCCGCCTCGGCGCCGGGGTCGGTGATCAGTCGACGCGGTGGAACGGCGCGGTGGTGTAGTACGCCGTCTGGTAGACCTCGAGCGGGATGCCGCCCCAGGTGAAGCTGCCGGGACGCAGCAGCTCGAGCGTCATGGTCCGGCGGTCGTCACTCAGGGTGAGTGCGTAGGTGGTGAACGTCTGGGCGTTGGCGGCCACGAGGAAGAGCCGGCCGTCACGGTCGCTGAACCCCCACTGCTCGACCACGCGCCCGGGGAGCCGGTACGCCACCTGCTCGTCCTCGATCACGAGCTGTGCCTCGCGCGCGTCGAACGGACGCAGCTGCCGGCGGAGATGTGGCACCCACTCGCCGAGCCCCGCCGCACGCAACCGGCGAGCCATGTCGGCGAATGAGACCGGCTCCGAGCGCCAGGTGCCGTCGAGGACGGACTGCCTGGGGGTGGTGCGCCGCTGGTCGGGCGGGTCGATGTCAGGTGGCCCGCCGCCCGCGCCGCCGCCGTCCAGGGTCACGGCGACAACGGTGGCTGCAGCCGCTGCAGCGAGTGCCCCTGCCATCCGCCGGCCTGCGCGTCCCCTCCCGGCTCGGTTCAGCGTCCGCGCGAGCGCCTCGTCGGTGTCCACCGGTGGTGGGGCCGTCGCGAGAACCTCGTCCTGCGCCTCGGGGCGAGGACGCTCAGCGGCCCTGCATTGCGCCTTCCGTACAGCGACCCGACGTACCCATGCCTCCGGCTGTTCCTCGGCGTAGACCCTGCTCCACTGCCGGTGCAGCTCGATGAACGCGTCCTGTACTGCGTCCTCCGAACATGCCCGGTCGTGGACCACGGACAGGACGGCGCCCACAAGCCGGGGATACGTGGCTACGAACAGGTCGCGGAAGTCGTCCTCGGCGGCGACGGCACGCGCCCGAGGCGAGAGCACCACTCGTCCATGATGCGCCCGGCGAGGAGGGGGACCACTCAGGGTGTCCACAACGGGCGCGATGTCGTCGGCCGGCGCATCCGTGGCACCGAGCGCTGCGCGGCCTCGTAGGCGTCGTGCGCGTTCTGGTAGTCGACCCGGCCGTCCTCGTCGAGCCGTGCCACCTCGCCGTCGAGGCGGGCGAGCTCCTCGCCGAGCTGGGTGACGTCCTCGTCGGCGAGCGCACGGACACCCGCGAGGTCGGTCTCGGCCGCCTCCTGCTCGCGCCGCTGCCGAGCCCTCTGCCGGAGCTGCCAGAACCTCATCGGGATCCCGCGTCCTTCCGCCGGCGGCCGGCAGCAGGCGGCACGGTCGTCGTGCCAGAACGATGCGGAGAGCCGGGTCTATGAGGCGGCGCGCGGCCCTGAAGACGAACAGCCGCCCGACGGGGGCTTACCCCGCGGGCGGCTGCACGCTCGTGCTCACCGGTCCGTCAGCCGCCTCTCGGCGAGTGGCCGCTCGCAGCGGCAGATGGTGAGGCCCGGGGGCATGATCCGGACCGGCTGACGAGCACAACGAGGCCCTGCCCCGGTGTATTCCACCCTGCCGTGACGAGCCACCTCTACGGTGGGCACGTGCCGAAGCCGCCCATCGAGTACGACGACGTCACCGGCCGGAACGACGTACCGGAGCCGGCGTACCCGGACATCGTTGCCGGCTTCGAGGCGATCGGCTACCGGCAGGTGGCGCGGGTCCGCCAGCTGCCGCGCGAGGGGCTCGACGCGTTCGTCGAGGACTACGCCGCCGAGGAGCGCGACATGCTGCGCGAGGGCATGGCGCGGCCCGGCGTCGTGCTGGTCAGCCCGGACGGGCTGGTGATGGTGGAGGTGGCCTGGTTCTACGGCTTCCCGACCGTCACCGCGTCGACCCGGATGGCCGACGGGTCGCTGGTGGAGACGCAGCGGCGCTGGGACGACGTACCGCCGTGGCCGCAGAAGGCCGAGCGGCTGCGACGTCGGGCGAGCATCAGCGGGGAGATGCGTCGCGCGCAGACGCGTGGCCGCCGCATCCACGACGTCGTGACCGACGACCCCGAGGAGCTGGACGAGGCGCACCGTGCGTACGTCGCCGCGGCGCCGAGCACGCCGGTGCCGGCGCCCGCCACACCGGCCGAGGTGGTGGCCGAGCTCGAGCACCGGTTCGCGAGCGCGATGGCCATCGCCGACCGGTTCGCGCTGGCCTACAAGATCGCGAGCAGCCTGCTGGCGGCGGTGATCGTGGTCGGGATGATCGCGGTGGTGTTCGGCACCCGGTCGCTTCTGGGGATCATCCTCGGCCTGATCGTGTTCACCGCGATCACCCCGCTGGTGCTGCCGCGGCTGTTCTGGGGGCTGCTGTACGCCGAGTGGTACCGGCCGCCGTACCACGGTCAGACGTAGCTAGCGCCTCCGGCGCGGGACGTGCAGGTGGGTCGGCAGCGCGGAGACGGCGAGGCCGACGGAGGCGATGACGGTGGCGGCGACGGCGACGCCGGGCTGTCCGGCGACGAAGCCGCCGGCGGCGGTCACGGCGAGGGCGAGCGAGAGCAGCGCGGGGACGGGCGCGGGCTTCGCGGTGGCGCGGATCCGGCTGCGGCGCTCTTCGTCACCGAGGGCGACCAGGGCGAGCAGCACCTGCGGGATGATCGCGCCGGCCATCACGACGTAGGGCCACACGTGCGACCCGAGCCCGGCCCGGTGCGCGACGAGCGCGGCACCGGCGACGACGACGGCGGCGGCGACCTGGCGAGCGGCGTACTCCACCAGCACCGGCCGCGTCGGCAGCGGGCCGTGCGCGCGGTCGAGCAGCGGTGACGTCATCGTTCCTCCCCGTGGGTCGCCCTTCCATGTTCGGTCAGGCGCCCCGTCGGATGAGGCGGAACGGCGAGATCGGGACGGTGATCACTCGGATGGTGAGACGCCGCCGCGACCGGACAAGGCCGGGCTCAGCCGGCGACCACCGGGTTCAGCAGCCCGCCGATCCCGGGGATGCGGCACTCCGCCACGTCACCGGGACGGATGTGGATCGCACCCGGGGTGCCGGTCGAGATCACGTCGCCCGGGAACAGCGGCATCACCGCGCTGTGGAACGCGACCAGGAACGCCGGGCTGTAGCGCATGTGCGCGACCGTGTTGGTGCGGGTCTCGTCGCCGTTGACGACCGTCGACACCTCCACGTCCGCGATGTCGCCGAACCGGTCCAGCACCTCCGCCATCGGCACGATCTCGGGGCCGAACGAGAAGAAGCCGGGGAAGTTCTTGGACCGGGTCAGGAAGCGCGGGTTGCGCTGCAGGATGTCCTCGGCGGTCTGGTCCAGGATCGTCGTCACGCCGAAGACGTAGTCGAGGGCGTCCTCCTCCGACACGTTGCGGCACTCGCGGCCGATCACCAGGCCCAGCTCGCCCTCGGCGGTGGTGCGCTCGCTCTGCGGCGGGATCGGGATCGGGTCGCCGGTGCCGATGATCGTGTGGTCGCCCTTGATGAACGACGCCGGCTCTTCCGGCACGCTCTCCGACAGGTCGGCGGCGTGGTCGACGTAGTTGAGGCCGATGCCCCAGATCTTGCGCGGCCGCCGGTACGGCGCAGTGAACCGGACGTCCGCGGAAGCGGTGAACGCCGCGTCGTCGGCCTTCGCGGCCAGCGTGGCGAGCTCGTCGCACCGGCCGTCCTCGAGCAGCGCGAGCAGCGTCGGTGGCGCGTCGTCGGTGAGCGTGCTCAGCGGTACGACGCCGCGGTCCGGGTCGACGACGACCGGGACGTCGAGGCCGTCACGATCGATGGTGGCGAGGTGCACGGGGGTCTCCTGGGGCTCGGGGGACGCGGTGGTCGAGGACGTTCAGTAGCCGGCGACGAGGCCGCCGTCGACGCGGACCTGCTCGCCGGTGACGTACGCGGCGGGCTCGCCGGCGAGGAACGCGACGACCGCGGCGAACTCCGCCGGGCGGCCGTAGCGACCGGCGGGGATGAGGGCCTCGGACGAGGCCCGGGCCTCCCCGGGCGTCGTGCCGGTGCTCTCGGCGGCAGCCCGGTCGAGCTGGGCGACGCGGTCGGTGTCGATCCGGCCGGGCAGCACCATGTTGACGGTGACGCCGTCCTTGGCGACCGCGCCCGCGAGCGTCTTGAGGTACGCCGCCAGCGCGGCGCGGCCCACGTTGGAGGCGGTGAGCGTCGGGATCGGCTGTTGCACGCCGCTCGACCCGACCGCGACGATGCGGCCCCAGCCGGCCTCGCGCATCGCGGGCAGCAGCTCGGTCACGAGCGCGACGTGCTGCTTGAGCAGCAGGTCGACGGCGGCCTGCGCGGCCTCGACGTCGAACTGGTCGGCCGTGCCGGGCGGGGGACCGCCGCCGTTGAGCACCAGCACGTCGACGCGGCCGAACGCCTCTCTCGCGGCGGCGGCGATCCTTTGGGGCGCGTCCGGCTCGGTGAGGTCGGCGACGACGCCGGCCGCAGAGGGGAGCGACGAGGCGAGCTCGTCGACCAGCTCCCGGCGCCGGCCGACGACGACCACGCTGGCGCCCTCGGCGGCGAGCGCCTCCGCGGACGCGCGGCCGAGGCCGGCGGTCGAGCCGAGGACGAGGGCGATCTTGCCGGTCAGGCCGAGATCCATGGGGTCTCCTTCACGTCGAGGGGGAGGTGGGCGAGGTGCGCCTCGAGGACGGGCAGCAGCGCGGGCGGCAGCGTGGCGGCGGGTGGTCGGACCAGTCCGGTGGCGAGCACGCCCCGGCGGCGCAGGATCTCCTTGCGCAGGGCGAGACCGATCTGCAGCTGGCCCTCGAAGTTCGCGAGCGGCAGCCAGGGTGCCCAGGCGTCGCGCGCCGCGGCGAACCCACCGGACGTGTGCGCGTCGAGCGTGGCGCGGAGTCCCTCGGGATGGCTCATCCCGGTCATCGCTCCGGCCGCGCCGCAGGCCAGCTCGTCGACCAGGCCGACGCCGCCGAGCCCGCCGAACACCGGCGCCTCGAGGGCTGCGGTCAGTGCCGCGATCGCGGGCGGGGTCGGTGCCGACTCGGCCTTGACCGCCGCGACGAACGGCGCGCAGCGGCGCACCACGTCGACCAGCGCGTGGGTCGCGATGTGCACGTGGGACACCGCGGGGTAGTCCTGCACCACGACCGGCAGCCCGGTCGCCTGGTGCACAGCCGTGAGGTGGTCCACGACGACATCGGCGCGCGGGCTGTTGACCTGCACCATCAGCGCGACCGGCGGCTGTGCCGCTGCGTCGATGCAGTCTCGCGCCTGCTCGATCACGACCGCAGTCGTGCGGCCGGCGAGGCCGAGCACGACCGGGCCGCTGTACGACGAGGTGACGGTGCGCACCACGGCACGCTGCTCCTCGCGCGAGAGGGCGTCCGCCTCGCCGAACACACCCAGCGCGACCACGCCCTGCGCGGACACCGACGCGGCCAGGTCGAGCTGGCGTGCCAGCGAGTCGTGGTCGAGTGCGAGGTCGTCGTCGTACGGCGATGCGAGCACGACCCACAGGCCCCGAGCCAGGTGGGTCACCGCGCCGCCTCGGACGTTCGGCCGAGCATGGCGTCGACGAGGTGCTCGGCGATCGCGAGGCTCGACGTGGCCGCCGGCGAGGGCGCGTTGCGCAGCGCGGTGACGGCACCCCGGGTGCTGATCAGGAAGTCGTCGACCATCGAACCGTCAGGTCCCAGTGCCTGCGCGCGGATGCCGCTGGGGCCGTCGACCACGTCCTCGGTGCGCAGCTCCGGCACGTAGCGGCGGGCGGCCGCCACGAAACGCCGCTTGCTCAGCGAGCCGGCCATCTCGACGGCGCCGGTGCGCCAGTGCTGCCGGGCGAACTTGCGGAAGCCGGAGTAGCCCGCGATCTCGCGCAGGTCCTTCGCCGAGACCGTGCCCCAGGTGTAGCCCTCCCGCGCGAGCGCGAGCACCGCGTTGGGTCCGACCATCACCTCGCCGTCCACGCGCGGGGTCATGTGCACGCCGAGGAACGGGTAGCGCGGGTCGGGCACCGGGTAGATCAACCCGTTGACCAGGTCACGCCGGTCGGGGCGGAGCAGGTAGTACTCCCCGCGGAACGGCACCACCTTCGGCTCCGGGCTGTCACCGGCCTGGGCCGCGGTGTGGTCGGCGTGCAGGCCGGTGCAGAGCACGACGCGGTCGAAGCGCTCCTCGCGGATGCCGTGCGCCGTGCGGCCGCGGAGCCAGACGCCGCCGGCCTCCTGGCGAATGCCGACGAGCTCGGTGCCGAGGTGCACGCTGCCGCCGGCCGCGACGACGAGGTCGGCGAGGGTGCGGGTGACGCCGGGGAAGTCGACGATCGCGGTGGTGGGGGAGTGCAGTCCGGCGACACCCTGCACGTGCGGCTCGATCTCGTGCAGCTCGGCGCCGGAGAGTCGCCGCACGCCGGGCACGCCGTTGGCGAGCGCCTTCTCCGCGATCGCGGCGAGGCGGCCCTCCTCGACCTCGTCGAGGGCGACGAGCACCTTGCCGCACTCGTCGTACCGGATGTCGTGCTCCTGGCAGAACTCCTTGAGCATGCCGACACCCCTGCGGCACAGCGTCGCCTTGAGCGACCCCGGCTGGTAGTAGAGGCCGGCGTGCACGACGCCGCTGTTGCGGCCGGTCTGGTGCGCAGCGAGCCGGTCCTCCTTCTCCCACAGCGTCACGGTGCCGTCGGGGTCGACCTCCTGGAGGCGGCGCGCGACGGCGGCGCCGAGGATGCCGCCGCCGACGACGGCGTACGACGAGGTCATCGGACGTCTCCCTCGTGATCGGTCTGCTGGTCGAGCCACGGCGTCTTCCACGACTCCCAGCCTGACGGCTCGTGCTGGCCGAGCAAGGGTGGGGGCACGGTCGAGGCGGCGGTGGTGCCGTCGTAGCGCAGCGCGCCACCGGGGACGGCGACGTCGCCGAGCGTGGCGTGCGCGAGGTGGTGGACCAGGCCGAGGTGGTGCACCTGCGCCCAGTCGTAGACCTCGGGCATGGTGCGGATCCGGCCTGCTGGGATGCCCGCGTCGACCAGCTCGGCGAGGACGTCGTCGGCCTTGCGGTCGGCGAGCAGCGCCTCGAGCTCCGCCTGGAGCTCCTCGACCTTGGCCACGCGCAGCGCGTTGGTGGCGACGTCGGCACGGTCGTGCGGGATGCCGACGACCGCTGCGAAGCGGCGCCACAGCGCCTCCGAACCGACTGCGATCACCAGGCTGGAGTCGGCGCAGCGGAAGGTGCCGTACGGCGCGATGGAGGGGTGCCGGTTGCCGGTGCGGACCGGGTCGACCCCGGCGGCCAGCCAACCGGCGCCCTGGAAGGCGTGCACCGCGGTGACGGCGGCGAGCAGGCTGGTCTCGACCGCGCGGCCGACGCCGTTGCGCTCGCGCTCGTGCAGCGCCGACATCACGCCGAAGGCGCCGAACATGCCGGCGAGGATGTCGGCGATCGGCAGCCCGACGCGCGTGGGTTCGCCGTCGACGGGCCCGGTCAGGCTCATCAGCCCGGCCTCGGCCTGGACGATCTGGTCGAAGCCGGGCCGGCTACCGTCGGGGCCACCGGTGCCGAAGCCGGTGATCGACAGCGTCACCAGGCGCGGGTTCGCCGCGCGCAGGTCGGCGGGGTCGAGACCGAGCCGGGCGAGCAGCCCGGGCCGGTAGTTCTCGACCAGCACGTCCGCGCTCGCGCAGAGGGCGCGGAGCCGGTCCGCGCCCTCCTGGCTCTTGAGGTCGAGCCGGATGGATCGCTTACCGCGGTTGGCGGACAGGAAGTACGCCGACTCGCGCTGCTCGTCCTCGGGCGAGCCGGTGAACGGCAGCCAACCCCGGCTGTCGTCGCCGTCCGGCGGCTCGACCTTGAGCACGTCGGCGCCGACGTCGGCCAGCATCATCGTGGCGTAGGGGCCGGCGAGAGCGCGGCTCAGGTCGACGACCCGGACGCCGGCGAGGGAGCGGTGCTCGGTCACGGGGCGCCCACCTGGTCGTGCTGCCGGTCGGACGCCGCGGGGTCCTCGGGCTGTCCGGCGTCGTCGGTGACGGCGGTCTCGACGACCTCGTCCTCGCGGCGCTTGCGCCCGAAGCGCTCGACGGCCTTCGCGGTCGCCTTCTTCAGGAACTTGCCCAGCAGGGGCAGGAGGAGCATCACGACCATCGCGGCGAGCAGCACCCGCGAGGTACCGCGCTCGACGAAGATGTCGAAGCTGCCGCCGGAGATGATCATGGTCTGCCGCAGCGACTCCTCGGCCATCGGGCCGAGCACCAGCGCGATCACGAGCGCTGCCGGGTTGAGCCCGAACCGGCGCATGAAGAACCCGAGCACGCCGCAGGCGAGCATGATGCCGACCTCGATGATGCTGCCGTTGACGGTGAACGTGCCGAGCACGCACACCACCACGATGATCGGGCCGAGCACCCGGAACGGCACGCGGGCGATGCTCGCGAACGCCGGGATGCAGAAGATGTTGACCAGCAGCAGCATCACGTTGCCGAGGTACATGCTGGCGATCAGGCCCCAGGCGAACTCCGGGTTCTGGTCCATCAGCAGCGGCCCGGGCTGGAGGCCCCACATCATGAAGCCACCGATGAGTACGGCGGTGGAGGCGGAGCCCGGGATGCCCAGGGTCAGCAGCGGCACCATCGCGCCGGACGACGCGGCGTTGTTGGCGGCCTCGGGACCGGCCAGGCCGGCCATCGCCCCCTTGCCGAACTTCTCCGGTGTCTTGGAGACCGACTTCTCGAGGTTGTAGGACATCAGCGACGCGACGGTGGCGCCGGCGCCCGGGGTGGCCCCCACGAAGAAGCCGAGCAGCGAGCCGCGCGCGATGGGGCCGGCCGACTCGCGGTAGTCCTTCTTGCTCGGCCAGAAGCCGCGCGAGCGGGCGGAGACGTTGAAGTAGCCGAGCTTCTCCAGGTGCCCGCCGCGCCAGAGGGTGTGCAGGATCTCGCCGACGCCGAAGAGGCCGATGGCGACCGGGATGAAGTCGATGCCGTTGATCAGCTCGACCGAGCCGAACGTGTAGCGCTGCTGGCCGGTGCCGATGTCGATGCCGACGGTGGCGATGGCGAAGCCGATCAGCGCGGAGAGCGCGCCGAGCAGGCGGTTGCCGCCGATGATGACGACGAGAGTGAGGAGGCCGAGCACGACGACGAGGAAGAGCTCCGGCGGGCCGAACGACGCGGCGACGGACGCGGTCACGGGAGCGGCGATGCTGATCAGGATCGCGCCGACCGTGCCGGCGACGAACGAGCCGACCGCCGCCATGACCAGCGCCGGCCCGGCACGCCCGGCCTTCGCGAGTGGGTAGCCGTCGAACGTGCTCGCGACGGTGGCCGACTCGCCGGGTGTGTTGATCAGGACGGACGTGATCGTGCCGCCGTACATCGCGCCGTAGTAGACCGCCGCGAGCATCACCACCGCGCCGGTGGGATCCATGGTGAAGGTCAGCGGCAGCAGGATGGCCAGGCCGGCGCTGGGGCCGAGGCCCGGCATCACGCCGACGATCATGCCGAGCATCACGCCGGCGAGGAGCAGCAGCATGTTCCCCGGCGTGAGCACGGCCATGATGCCGGCGGCCAGGTTGTCGAACACGTCCATGAGATCGGAGTCCCGTCGTCAGGAGGTCGGGTCAGAACCGGGGCAGGACGCCCTCGGGGAGGCCCGCGTTGAGCAGGGTCTGGAAGAGCAGGTACAGCGCCAGCGGCAGCCCGAGCGCCACGGCCACGTTGAGCAGCGGGTGCTGCCGGTTGAGCAGGAAGAGCATCACGAGCAGGAACACCGCCGAGGAGACGATGGCGCCGAGGCTCACGAGCGTGACGACGAAGACGAACGCCGCCAGCACCATCACGGCCAGCAGCCGCGGGTGCTTGCCCAGGTCGGCGTCGCCGACCTCGTCCTCGAGTGCGACGACCTCGTCCTCGACGGCGGGTGCGCGCACCGCGGCCACCAGCGACCACAGCGTGAGGGCGAGGCCGAGGATGCCCACGATGCGCGGGAAGAAGCCGGGGCCGATGCGGCCGGCCGCCGTACGCCACTCGAGGTCGAACGCCATGTCGGTGTAGACGGCGAGCACGACGAGCAGTGCTGCGAGGAACACCGTCTTGGGACGGACCCACCCGGCAGCCCGGCCCGAGGGCCGGGCTGCCGTGGTGGAAACAGTGTCGGTGGACACAGCGGTCACAGCGCGCCCAGCTCGGTCAGCTGGTCCTCGAACGAGGCCTGGGTCTCGTCGAGGTACGTCGTGAAGTCCTCGCCCCACTTCTCGTCCTTGAGCAGGTAGTTCTCGTCGAGGTAGTCCTGCCACTCAGGGGTCTCGACGACCTCCTGCATGGTGTCGATCCACCACTCCTGCGCCTCCTCGGGCGCGTCCGGCGGGAGGATCAGGCCGCGCGGCATCGACGGGATGTCGGAGATGCCCTTCTCCTCGGAGGTGGGTACGTCGGGCAGCGCCTCGAGCCGCTCGGGGCCGGTGAACAGCAGCGCGTTCATCTGGCCGCCCTCGATCTGGCCCATGATCGAGCCGGGGTTGGAGATCATCGCGTCGATCGCGCCGGAGAGGAGCGACGTCTGCATCTGGCCCTCTTCGTTGTAGGGCACGTAGTCGATCTCGTAGCCGTTGGCGTCGGCGATCATCTGCTGGACGATGTAGTCGACGTTGACGGTCCCGATCCCGCCGACGACGACCTTGCCCTTCTCCTTGGCGTAGGAGACCCAGTCGTCGTACGTCTTCCACTCGCTCTTGCCCGACGTCATCAGCAGCGCGTAGTCGGCCGCCATCAGCCCGACGGGCGTGAAGTCGGTCGGCTCCCAGCCGGTGTCGGCCTGGAGCGGCGTGGTGATGAACGAGCCGGACGTGGTGGAGATGCCGTAGCCCGTGCCGGACTGGCCGTAGAGGTAGCCCCAGCCGGTGGCGCCGGAGCCGCCCTCCTTGTTCTCCACCACGATGTTCTCGGGGTAGAGGTCCTTCTTCTGCAGGATGTCGACCATCGTCCGGGCCATGATGTCGTTGCCGCCGCCCGGTCCGAACGCGATCGTCCACTCCATGTCCTGGGACGGGTAGTCGCCGGCGGAGTCGGTCCCGCCCGCGCCGCCACCGCACGCACTCAGCGTCAGCACCATGCCGGACACCGCTGCGGCGGCGGTCCACTTGCGATTCATCGGGTTCCTCCTGGTTGGGTGACGCGGCCGCAGGGGACGGACGCGCCGGTCGGGTTGGTGGATCTGGTGGTGCTCATCCGTCGAGCCGGTGCCACGAGCCGGTGCCGAGGGCGGTGAGCTTGCCGTCGGCGTCGGTCATGCGGGACTCGAGGTGGACGATCCGGCGGCCGGCCCGGACGACACGACCGGTGCACGTCGCGTCGCTGGTCAGCGGCCGGAAGAAGCGCATCTGCATCTCGATCGTCACGGCGGTCGAGAGGTACCTCTTGCACAGGTGGCCCATCGAGATGTCGAGGGCGGTGGTGATGACGCCGCCGTGCACGGAGCCCTGCGGGTTGCACAGGTGCGCGCCGTACGGCAGCCGGACGGTGCAGGTCTGCTCGGCGTCGTCGTAGTCGATCCCGAGTCGCAGGAAGCGGCTGAGGAAGAACGATCCGAACTCGCGGGTTGGGTCGGCCGCCGCGCTGCGGGCCAGCTCGCCGACGGCGTCGGCGTCGATCTGGCGGTCGAGCGCCGGGTGGTCGAGCCTGTCGAGACCACTCATGCCGTTCATCACGACCACGTGAACTTCGGCGCGCGCTTCTCCATGAACGCGCGCACGCCCTCGGTGAAGTCCTCGGTGTCGAACGACGAGTTGCGCAGGTCGGTGGTGGCGTCGTCGTCCTCGACCTGCCCGGCCACGACCTTGTTCACCATTCGCTTGCCGGCGCGCACGCTGAACTGCGCGCGGGTGCAGACGGTCTCGGCGAACTCGTAGGTGAGCTTCTCGAGCTCGTCGGGCTCGACGACCTCGTCGAACAGTCCGAGCTCGTAGGCGCGCGCGGCCGGGATCTGCAGCCCGCTCATCAGCACCCACTTGGCGCGCGAGGGGCCGACCAGGTCGACCATGCGCTTGGTGGACTCGAGGCTGTAGACCAGGCCGAGCTTGGCCGGGGTGATCGCGAACTTGGCGCGGGTGTCGGCGAACCGGATGTCGCACGCGAGCGCGAGGCCGGCGCCGCCGCCGATGCAGTAACCGTGGATCATCGCGATCGTCGGCTTGCTGACGCCCTCGAGGGCCTGCTCGGCCGCGGCGACCTTCTCGTTGTAGGCCTTGGCCTTGACCGCGTCGCTGCGCTCCTGCTCGAACTCCTTGATGTCTGCGCCCGAGGCGAACGACTTCTCGCCGGCGCCGCGCAGCACGATCACCTTGACGCTCGTGTCCTCGTCGAGGTCGCGGAGCACGCCGGGCAGGTCGCGGTACGTCGCCACATTGAGTGCGTTGTGGGACTCGGGCCGGTTGAGGATCAGGGTCGCGATCTCGTCGCGACGCTCCACCACGAGGTGGTCGGACATCGTCACTTCTCCTGCAGGTCGGGGTGGGCGTCGAAGACGACTTCGTCGGTGAACAGTGCCTGGATCTCGTCGTCCGTGAGGCCCGTCTCACGGAGCACCTCGGCGGTGTGCTGACCGAGCCAGGGGGCGGGCCCGCGGACGGTGAAGTCGAGCCCGCTGAACTTGGTCGGCGGGCCGATCGTCCGCATCTCGCCGATGATCGGGTGCTCGAGCTCGGCGATCATGTCCCGGGCGATGACATGCGGGTCGCTGAGCGTCTCGTCGAAGGTGAGCACGGGGCCGCAGGGAACGCCGGCCTCGTCGACCCGCTTGATCCACTCGTCGGTGGTGCGGGTGGTGGTGATCGCCTCGATCTCGCGCTCGAGCTCGTCGATGTTGGCCATCCGGTCGGGCAGCGTGGCGAAGCGCGGGTCCGTCGCCCACTCCGGCTTCTCCAGGGCGGTGAGCAGCCGAAGCCAGAGCCGGTCGTTGGCGGCGCCGATGGTCACGTAGCCGTCGCTGGTCCGGAAGGCCTGGTACGGCGTGGAGCGACGGTGCCGGGTGCCGGTCGGCTGCGGCACCTCGCCGGCGCCGAAGTAGGCGCCGGACTCCCAGACGGCCCAGGCGAGTCCGGCGTCGACGAGCGAGATGTCCATGTACTGGCCCTCGCCGGTGGCCCGCCGGTGCATCTCGGCGGCCATGATCGAGTAGATGGCGGTGGCGCCGGCGGCGATGTCGTTGATCGCGATGCCGACCTTGGCCGGGCGGCCGCCGGGCTCGCCGGTCATCCGCAGGAAGCCGACCATGCCCTGCGCCATGATGTCGAAGCCGGGACGGTCACGGTACGGGCCGGTCTGGCCGAAGCCGCTGATCGAGCAGTACAGGATGTCCTCGCGCAGCGCCTTGAGGTCGTCGTACCCGATGCCGAGGCGCTTGGCGACGCCCGGCCGGAAGTTCTCGATGACCAGGTCGGCCTCGGCGGCCATCCGCCGGAACACCGCGAGCCCCTGCTCGGTCTTGAGGTCCAGCGACACCGACCGCTTGCTGCGGTTGGGCATCGCGAACGGGTAGCTCTCGCCGTCGATCTTGGGAGCCAGCCGCCGGGAGTCGTCGCCGGTGTGCGGCTGCTCGATCTTGATGACGTCGGCGCCGAGCTCGGCGAGGACCATCGTGCAGTAGGGGCCCGAGAGGAACCGGGTGAGGTCGAGGACGCGGAAACCGGACAGCGGGAGGGCTTTACCCGATCCTCTGGTTTCCCGTATCGTGGGATCGCTTGCCGTCATGCGGGAACTGTGTCAGAGGCCACACGAGGCGGTCAAGGGCCGATCCGCAAAAAGATCCGGTTCGGGCAGACTTCTCTCGTCGTGAAGGACGGTGTGCAGATGGCTCGCGGAGCTGTGACGGGATCCGGGTCGGAGAACGAGGCCCGAGGTGGGGTGCAGTCGATCGACCGCGCGGTCGCGATCCTGCGGTGCTTCGACGCGCACCACTCGGCGCTGGGGATCAGCGAGATCGCCCGGATGACCGGGCTCTCGACCAGCACCACCCATCGGCTGCTCGCCGCGATGACCAGCAACCGACTGCTCGCCCAGGCCCCCGACCGGCGCTACCGACCCGGCCCGCTGCTCGTGCAGCTCGGCCGCTCCGGCGCGGTGCCGTCGACGCTGCAGGGCGCGGCGCGGCCGTTCATGGTCGCGCTGCGCGACGAGGTGGACGAGACGGTCGGCCTGCACGAGCTGCTGCCGACGGTCGAGCGCGTCGTGGTCGACCAGGTCGAGAGCCGGCAGGAGCTGCGCCGGCACTACACCGACATCGGGGTGCCGATACAGCTCGTGCACGGCGCGCCCGGCAAGGCGATGCTCGCCGCGCTGCCATGGTCCCGCCAGCAGCAGGCGCTGAGCCGTCCGATCGACGCCGTCACAGACCGCACCGTCACCGACCCCGACGTGCTGGCCGCCGAGCTCGCACTCGCACGCCGTCGTGGGTGGGCCGGCTCCGACGCCGAGCGCACCCCCGGAATCCGCGCCGTGGCCGCGCCGGTCTTCGACCACACCGGCAGCGTGGTGGGCGCGATCGGTCTCTCGGTCCCGACAGTGCGCATGGATGACGCACGCGCTGACGAGCTCGGCGCAAGGTGCCGCGACGTCGCGTGGGAGGTGTCCGAGGCGCTCGGCGCGACCCGCGACGCCGTCGACCGGCAGCTCGCCCTCGCCGAGCCTCCGTCCGCACCAGATGAGGAGTCTTCGTGACCACACCCGCGCCGCTTCGTGTGGCGGCCGCCCAGGCGACGTCCGTGCCGCGCGATGTCGCCGCCAACGTCGCCACCGCCTGCTCGCTGGTGACGGCGGCGGCCGACCAGGGCGCCCGCGTCGTGGTGCTGCCGGAGCTGTTCCTCACCGGTTACGCCCCCGAGCTGTGGCACCACGACGACTCGCTCGAGCTCGACGACGAGCGGCTCCGGCCGCTGGCGGACCTCGCGCGGGAGCGCGGCGTGACGGTGGTGACCAGTGCGGCGGTACGCCGGGCGCTGGACGAGTCCACGCTGTCGGCGGTCGTGCTCACGCCGGACGGTGAGGTGCGGGCGCCGTACGACAAGCAGCACCTGTGCGGCCCCGACGAGCAGGGCTTCTTCACCGCCGGCGACCACGGCGCCACGATCGTCGTCGACGGCTGGGACCTCGGGCTCGGCATCTGCTACGACGGGTCGTTCCCCGAGCACGCCGCCTCCGCGGCCGCGGCCGGCGCGACGGCGTACCTCACCCCGGCGGCGTACTTCACCGGCGCCGAGCATCGCCGCGACCTCTACTACGCGGCCCGCGCGATCGACAACGGCATCTACGTCGTCTTCGCCGGGCTGACCGGCACGTGCGGGGCGTCGTCGTTCAGCGGCGGCAGCGCGATCTACGACCCCGAGGGGCAGCCGGTCGCGCGCACCGGCGCGGACGACCCGGCGGTCGTGGTGGCGGACCTCGACCTGGCCGAGGTCCGCCGCGTGCAGGACGAGGTCAACACGGTCGCTCGTGACCGGCGCGACAGCCTCGGCCACCGCGAGCGGCTCGAGGTCGGCTAGCCGGAAACTACGCGGCGGCAGGTTCTGCCGCACGCGAACCGGCGGGCTGGAGCAGAGCGGCCACGCCGAACCACGCGGCTGCCCAGGCCAGCGTGCCGACGCCCTCGCCGAGCGCGAGCATGCCGATCGTGCCGGCCGCCAGGGCGATGCCGGTGAAGCGCGGCGTGAGCCGACGACGCAGGTCGAGAACGGCGAGCACCAGGTAGCCGCCCAGCACGAGCAGCAGGCCGAGCATGAACACGGGACCGAGCACGTCCTGTCCGGCTACGAGCGTGGCGGTCGCTGCGGTGCCGACGAGCGCGCAGCTGACGGCCGGGACGCGCCAGGCGACGCGACGGCCGCGTCCCGTCGCTGCACGGGAGAGCAGGAACAGGGCGAGCGCGGCGGACCAGAGCGCGCCGGCGAACACCGCCTCGAGCGTGTAGTCGAGCGGGCCGGCGAACGGCTGGCCCTGGATGTGCGGGATGTCGATCGCCGCGGTGGCGGCGAAGAGAGTGCCGGCGACGAGGGCCGCCGGACGAGCGGTGAGCTGCAAGGTGACTCCATCGGGTGGGGCCGGCGGTTCCGGCCAACGACGGAACAGTCGCAGCGCAGGCACCCCCGGGTCGTCGGACCGCGGCCCGAACTCGACGTACGACCGTGGTCCGACGTCGTGGAGCCGGAATCGGCCCTAGGGTGGCGCCACCATGAACCGGATCCGCACCCATCTGGGCCAGATCGTCGACGCGGTCATCGCGGCGGCGTTCTGTGCGGTCGGGCTCTTCGAGGTGCTGGTCCGCCCGCTGGCCGAGGACGTCGTCGAGGGCCCGGTCGCCCTCAACGTCGTCGCCGTCCTGCTGGGCACGCTGCCGCTGGCTGTGCGTCGCCGGGCACCGCTGGGTGTCTCGCTCCTGATGTACGGCGTACTGGCCGGACGAGCCTTGGCGGCCGAGCCCCTCGAGATCTACGCGACCTTCCTGGCGCTGCTCGTCGCGACGTACACGGTCGCCTCCTACGCGCCCCTGCGCGACGCGCTGCTGTCCGCGGCGGTGTCCGTGCTGGCGATCGCGGTCGCGGTCGTACAGGGCAGCGGGACCGCCGCTGCGCCCGACCCGCTGGCGTCGCTGGTGCTGTTCGGCACGGTCTGGCTTGTCGGCCGTGTCGTAGGGGTGCGCAACGAGCGAGCCGCGGCGCTGCTGCACGCGCGCGACGAGCACGCGGCGGAGGCGGTGGCGGAGGAGCGCGCGCGCATCGCCCGCGAGATGCACGACGTGGTCTCGCACAGCCTGGCCGCGATCGTCATGCAGTCCCAGGGTGCCCGCAACGTGCTGGACTCCGACCCCGAGCGGACCAGGGACAGCCTGGCCGCGATCGAGCGCTCGGCCCGCCAGGGGCTGGAGGAGATGCGCCGGCTGCTCGGCCTGCTCAACGATGGCGGAGCCGAGGATGCGGGGGAGCGCGGACCGCAGCCCGGCCTGGCCCGGCTCGGCGAGCTCGTCGGCGACGTCCGCGCCGCCGGTCTCCGGGTGGACTGCCGGGTCGACGGCGAGCCGCGGGATCTGCCGCCCGCTGTCGACGTGTCCGCCTACCGCGTCCTCCAGGAGGCCCTGACCAACGTGATGAAGCACGCCCGCGCCTCCACTGTCGAGGTGGACGTGCGCTACCTCCCCGACGGCCTCGAGCTCGAGGTGACCGACGACGGACCCGGTGGCGCACCCACCTCGCCGGACGGCGGCCGCGGCCTCGTCGGGATGCGCGAGCGCGTGCGGGTCCTCGGCGGCAGCGTCGTCACCGAGCCTCGCGGCTCCGCGCAGGGCTTCCGCGTGCTGGCGAGGCTTCCCGCATGAGCGACACGACCGTGCGCGTCGTCCTCGCCGACGACCAGGACCTGGTGCGCGCCGGGCTGGACATGATGCTGGCCGGGCTGGACGACATCCGCGTCGTCGGCCAGGCGAGGGACGGCCTGGAGGCGGTCGAGATCGCGGCCGCGCAGCGGCCCGACGTCGTGCTGATGGACGTGCGGATGCCCGGCGTCGACGGCATCGAGGCGACCCGGCGGATCCGCGCCGCGGCCGAGGACGACCTGCCACGGGTCGTCATCCTCACGACGTTCGACCTCGACGAGTACGTCTTCGCCGCGTTCCGCGCGGGCGCCAGCGGCTTCTTGCTCAAGGACGCACCGCGCGAGCGGATCCTCGAGGCCGTGCGCGGTGCCGCCGAGGGCGACGCGCTCGTCGCGCCGTCGGTGACCCGCCGGCTGATCGAGCACTTCGTGCAACCTCGGCGAATCGCGACGACCGACCGGACCGCCGTACCCGGGTTCGACGAGCTGACCCCGCGCGAGGCCGAGGTGCTCGAGCTGATCGGCCGCGGCCTGTCCAACCGCGAGCTCGCCGACCGGCTGGTGGTGAGCGAGAAGACCGTCAAGACCCACGTCGGCCGGATCCTCGCCAAGCTCGGCCTGCGCGACCGCGTCCAGGCGGTGATCCTCGCCTACGAGGCCGGCATCGTCGTCCCCGGAGACACGACTCCCGGCTAGCCTCGGGTCAGTGTCAGCGTGATGGCACCGCTCCGGCGGTGGTTGGATCCTGAGCGCCTGGTGTCTGGCTCATAGCCTCGGTGTCGCCTTCGGGTTGACGAGCATGCGTTTTGCCGGCATCGGGTGTGACGGACCGGCCGGCGTGACTTGATAGGAGCGTGGCGTCGCCCCCACTGAGATGTGTCCGCCGACCGGCCCAACCGTCCAGTCACTTCAGCAGTGAAGGAGGCAACCGCCATGGTTGTTGTTGGCGCCGATGTGCACAAGCGGACGCACACGTTCGTCGCGGTCGACGAGGTCGGCAAGGAGCTCGGGCACAAGACGTTCCCGGCCACCACTCCTGGTCATCAGGACGCGGTCCGGTGGGCGCGGCGGCGATTCGGACGCGACCTGGTGTGGGCCATCGAGGACTGTCGCCACCTCTCGGCCCGGCTGGAGCGCGACCTGCTCGGCGCTGGTGGGTCGGTGGTGCGCGTGCCGCCGAAGATGATGGCCGAGCAGCGTCGTGTGGCTCGCACTCGCGGGAAGTCTGACCCGATCGACGCACTCGCGGTCGCGAGGGCCGCCCAGCGCGAGCCCGACCTGCCGGTCGCCTCGCACGACGAGGCGTCGCGGGAGCTCAAGCTGCTGGTCGATCGGCGCGATGACCTGGTCAAACACCGCACCTCGACGATCAACCGGTTGCTGTGGCACGTCCACGAGATCGACCCCGAGCTCGCGCCGCCGAAGGCCTCGCTGGGCCGGGCTGTGCGTCAGCAGCAACTGGCCGACGGGCTCGCTGGACGGTCCGGGATCGTGGCCGAGCTGGCTCGTGACGAGCTCGCTGACGTGGTCGAGCTGACCCAGCGGATCAACGACCTCGAGCGACGCATCACTCCCCTGGTCGAGCAGGCCGCACCGACCCTGCTGACCGTGCCCGGGGTCGGCGCGTTGACTGCCGCGAAGCTGGTCGGCGAGACAGCCGGAGTGGCCCGGTTCAAGTCTGAAGCGGCCTTCGCCCGACACGCTGGTATCGCACCGATCCCGGTCTGGTCGGGCAACACCCACGGCCGAGTCCGCCTCACCAGATCCGGCAACCGTCAGCTCAACGCCGCCGACCACCGCATCGCCGTGACCCAGATCCGACTCGACGGTCTTGGTAAGAGGTACTACGAGAAGAAGAAGGCTGAAGGCATGTCCACCCCCGAAGCCCTGCGCTGCCTCAAGCGCCGACTCGCTCGCGTCGTCTTCACCCACCTGACCACCGACCAAGCAGCGTCCGCGGCTGGACTCGCGGCCGTCGCTTGACATAGGAGAAACACATGAGCTCCCCGGTCGCGCTGAGCCCGTCCGCCCGCGACGCCGCGCTCGACGCGATGGAGTCCGAGGAGCTCGACGTCCTCGTGGTCGGCGGCGGGGTGGTCGGCACCGGCACCGCCCTCGACGCGGTCACCCGCGGCCTGTCGACCGGGCTGCTCGAGCAGCGCGACTTCGCGTCCGGCACGTCGAGCCGGTCGAGCAAGCTGATCCACGGCGGCCTGCGCTACCTGGAGATGCTCGACTTCGGCCTGGTCCGCGAGGCACTGCAGGAGCGCGGCCTGCTGCTCACCCGCCTCGCGCCGCACCTGGTCCGGCCGGTGCCGTTCCTGTACCCGCTGACCCACCGGGGCTGGGAACGGCCGTACGTCGGCGCCGGGCTCGCGCTGTACGACGCAATGGCGGCGACCGGCCGCTACGAGAACGGCCTGCCCCGCCACCGGCACCTCACCCGTCGCGGTGTCGCGCGAGTCGCGCCGGACCTGCGCACCGACGGCATCGTCGGCGCGCTGCAGTACTGGGACGCCCAGGTCGACGACGCCCGCCTCGTGGTGACCATCGCGCGGACGGCTGCGACGCACGGCGCGCACGTCGCCAGCCGCACCAAGGTCGTCGGCTTCCTGCGCGAGGGCGAGCGCGTCACCGGCGCCCGCGCGATCGACCTCGAGACCGGCCGCGAGCTGACCATCCGGGCCCGCGTCGTCGTGAACGCCGCGGGTGTCTGGACCGACGAGATCCAGGAGCTCGCCGGCGGGCGGGGTGCGCTCAACGTCCAAGCCAGCAAGGGGATCCACCTCGTCGTCCCGCGCGACCGGATCCGCTCCGAGACCGGGATCATCATGCGCACCGCGACGTCGGTGCTGTTCGTCATCCCGTGGGGCCGGCACTGGATCATCGGCACCACCGACACCCCGTGGGACCTCGACAAGGCGCACCCGGCCGCGTCGCGCACCGACATCGAGTACCTGCTGGGCCAGGCCAACCGGCTGCTCAAGGAGCCGCTCGGCCACGAGGACGTCGAGGGCGTGTACGCCGGGCTCCGCCCGCTGCTGACCGGTGAGTCCGAGCCGACGAGCCGGATCTCGCGAGAGCACACGGTGGTGACACCCGTGCCCGGGCTCGTGATCATCGCGGGCGGCAAGCTGACGACGTACCGCGTGATGGGTGCCGACGCCGTCGACGCCGCCGTCCACTCGCTCGGTGACGGCGTGCCCGGCTCGGTGACCGACCAGGTCCGGCTCGTCGGCGCCGACGGCTGGGAGACGCGCCGAAACCAGCGTGACCGGCTCGCGCGCTCGTCCGGGCTGCACCGCGCGCGCATCGACCACCTCCTCGGACGGTACGGCGGCCTGGTCGACGAGGTCCTGGCGCTGGTGGCCGAGCGGCCGGAACTCGCCGAACCTCTCGTCGGGGCCGAGGACCACCTGCGCGCCGAAGTCGTCTACGCGGTGACCCACGAGGGCGCTCGGCACCTCGACGACGTGCTCACCCGGCGCACCCGCATCTCCATCGAGACCTTCGACCGCGGCGTCAAGGCCGCGCGCCCGACCGCGGAGCTGATGGCCGGTGCCCTCGGCTGGGACCAGGCGCGGCTCGACGACGAGGTCGACCACTACCTGCGCCGCGTCGAGGCCGAGCGGCAGAGCCAGCGCACCCTCACCGACCGCGAGGCCGACGAGGCCCGCGTGAGCGCGCCCGACATCATCTGACGTAGGCCGAAATACGCTCACCACCCGGGCGAGCCAGCCCGGGACGGGAGGGGCCACCCGTCCGGACCACGAATTCACCGTGTCAATGGCACCGCCGCCGCCATTTGCGACCTACCGCGAATTGGTGAGTTCAGGGGAATCTGAGGATTCCCACAAGTCGCGGCGGCCAGACGGGGCATGTCGCGACAACCGGTCCCGTGGCTTCCATTTCCCTTCGGAGGCGCGCCCTGGGCGTGCCTCCAGAACGTGCCCGGCGTGCCTGTGCGCCGTCGGGGGGAGTCACAGGAGGAGTGAGGGGCGATGGCGGCCATGGACGTGAGGCGACTGACCAGGCGGGCGCGAGCGGGTGTGGCGGTGCTGACGGCACTGCTCACCGCACTGCTGACGGCCACCGGGGGACTCCTGGTGCTGACGACGGGGGCTGCCTCCGCAGCCGCACCGACGGTCGTCTCGCTGACCTTCAACGACGGGCTCGCCTCGCAGTACAAGTACGCCGCACCACTGCTGCAGCAGCACGGCTTCGACGGCACCTTCTACGTCGCGAGCAACTGGGTGAAGACCTTCGACCCCAACTACATGCGGTTCTACGAGCTCGACGAGCTCTACCGCCAGGGCAACGAGATCGGAGGCATGGGCAAGGACCACCAGGACCTCACCGCGACGTACGACACCGATGCGACCGCCGACCTGGCCTTCAAGCGTGACCAGGTGTGCGGCGACTTCGAGGCGCTGACGCAGTGGGGCTACCACCCGGTGAGCTTCACCTACCCGTTCGGCGTGACGAACACGCAGGCGCAGCAGCTCGTGCGCGACTGCGGCTTCCTCACGGGGCGTCTTCCCGGTGGCCTGTCGGCCACCGGGCCCGACTACGCGGAGGCGCTGCCGGCGGCCACGCCGCTGGCGCTGCGCTCGGCCAACCTGCCGGGCGGCCCGGTCACGTTGCAGTCCCTCCAGAACGCCGTCACCGCGGCGGGTGCGAACGGCGGCGGCTGGCTGCCGTTCGCGTTCAACCACGTGTGCAAGCAGGGCCAGTCGGGCTACTCGTCCTGCATGTCGACGCCGCAGGCGCTGGACGCCGACGTGCTCGACGACTTCCTCGCCTGGCTGAAGACGCAGGAGGCCGAGGGCGTCACGGTCCGCACCGTCGCCGACGTGATGGGCGCACCGCACCCGCCGATGGAGACACGGCCGTTCGTCGTGTCGCTGACCTTCGACGACGGCCTGAAGTCGCAGTACAACCTGCGCCAGATCTTCGCGCGCCACAACGCGCACGGCACCTTCTACGTCAACTCCGGCGCCGTCGACGACGGCGAGCCGGGCGTGATGACCTGGGCCGAGCTCCGCACACTCCGAGACCTCGGGCACGACATCGGCGGGCACAGCATGGACCACGTTGACCTGCTGTCGTCCAGCACCACCTTCGACTTCAAGTGGAACCAGGTCTGTGCCGACCGGGCGCGGTTGTTCGCCGAGGGATTCAACCCGGTGAGCTTCGCCTTCCCGTTCGGGTCGATGAACGACGACACCTCGGCCCTGGCGCGTGCCTGCGGCTACCAGTCCGCGCGCAAGGCGGGCACGGTGACCTCCGACGGACCGATCTACTCCGAGACGATCCCGCCGACGGAGAACCCGTGGGCGATCCGCATCCTCGGCACTGAGTACAACGGCCCGGTGACCCTCGAGGCGCTGCAGCTCGCGGTCAACCAGGCGAAGAGCCACGGCGGCAGCTGGCTGCCCACGCTGTTCCACGAGATCTGCTACGCCGGTACGTCGGGCTTCAACAGCTGCATGAACGGCTACCGGCCCGTCTCCGACACGACCATCGACCAGTTCCTCGCCTGGCTGGGCACGCTGACGGACCAGAACGTCAGCGTGAAGACGATCGCCGAGGTGATGGGCGGCGGTGCCACCGCGCCCAAGGTGGCGACGACCGGCCCCGCGGCCGGAGTGACGGTGACCGAGGCGCAGCCGGTGCTGAGCGGATCGGCGACCGGCAGCAGCACGGTGACGGTGCGGATCTACGACGGGCCGTACTCGATGGGCACACCGCTGGCGACCCTGTCCGCGCCCGTCACCAACGGCACGTGGTCCGTCCGTCCGCCGGCGGCGCTGCCGAACGGCACCTACACGGTGCAGGTCTCGCAGGACGCCGGCACGACCGGCACCAGCGTTCCCCAGACCTTCACCATCAACGCGTCGAGCACCCCGGTCGACACCACGGCACCCGCGCCGACGGTCACGGCCCCGGCGAGCGGAAGCACGGTCAACACCGTGACGCCCACGCTGAGCGGCACCGCCGGCACGGCCGCGGGCGACAACGCCAACGTGACGGTGCGGCTGTACGCCGGGTCGGTCGTTACCGAGACGCCCGCGCAGACCCTCACCGCTCCCGTCGGGGCGGGCGGATCGTGGTCGACGACGGCGAACCCGCTGGCGAACGGCACCTGGACGGTCACCGTGACCCAGGGCGACGCGGCCGGGAACATCGGCACCAGCCCCGCGGTGACGTTCACGGTCGACACCACGCCGGTCGACATCACGCCACCCACAGTTGCGATCGGCGCGCCCGCAGCGGGGGCCACGGTCACCACGGCCACCCCGACGGTGTCCGGCACCGCCGGCACTGCGGCCGGTGACACCAACCAGGTGTCGGTCGCGTTCTACCCGTCGAGCGGCGTCCAGGAGCCCGCGGCCCAGACGGTGCAGGCGACCGTCGGCGCGAACGGCACGTGGAGCGCCACGCCCACCACGCTGGCGGCCGGCGTCTGGACCGTGCAGGCGACCCAGGTCGACACGGCGGGCAACATCGGCAGGAGCGACCCCGTGACGTTCACGGTCAACACCACGCCGCAGGACACGACGGCGCCGGTGGTGACCATCACCGGCCCGACCGCCGGCAGCGTCGTCGGAGGTACGTCGTTGACCGTCTCCGGCGCAGCCGGGACCCAGACGGGCGACGCGGCGACGGTCACGCTGCGGGTCTACGCGGGGTCCGGCACCACCGGCACGCCGGTGCGGACCACCACGGCATCCGCGAGCAACGGCAGCTGGAGCACGACGGTGACGAACCTGGCCGCGGGCACCTACACGCTGGTGGCCTCGCAGTCGGACGCCGCCAACAACGTCGGCACCAGCTCGCCGGTCACCGTCACGATGGCGACGGCGCCCCGGATCACCGGGGTCAGCCCGGCCCAGCTCGGCCAGGGCGCCGACGCGGTGACGGTCCAGGTGAACGGCAGCGGCTTCAACGCCGGGATCACCGCGGCCGTCAGCGGCACCGGTGTCACCGCGACGGTCACCGGCCGGACCAACACCCGGGTCACTCTGCGGGTGAGCGTGGCGGGCGGCGCTCCCGTCGGGGCGCGCAACGTGACGGTGACCAACACCAACGGCACCTCGGCCACCTGCACGAGCTGCCTGACGATCGTCGCCAGCCCCACGATCACGTCGGTCTCACCGGCCACGGTCCGCGCAGGCCGGGACACCACGGTCACGCTCACCGGCACCGGCTTCAACAACCAGACGACCGTCACGGTCTCGGGCTCCGGAGTCACCGTGAGGAGTCCCCGCGTCCAGAGCGCCACCCGGATGACGGTCGTGCTCAGGGTCACCTCCGGAGCGGCCAGGACCGCACGCTCGATGACGGTGACGAACCGCAGCAACTTCGGCACCTCCACGCTGGCGAACGCGGTCACCGTGACGAACTGACCCCCACACCCGATTCGTCCGCAACGGCTCCGCGCGCACCGGACGCAACGTTGCGGACCAATCGGGGTCCGGCGACGGGGAGGCGGCTTCGCCGCTCCCCGTCATCGTGATGTTCGAAAAATGAATTCTTCGGTAACCGAGAAATTGTCGGATGTGGAGAATTCGGGGGTTGTGGAAAGGGCCGAGAAATCGCGTCTCGCGCACGATTTCCATGACGGTTCCCCCTTGTCCACTACGGCATTCGGCGTAGCCGGTTGGCTTACCCAAGTCATCGATGGAATAAGTCGACTGACCCATTTCCCAGGCACTCGGAAAATGTTGGGATGGGCACCTCGGGAATTCCAGCTCGGCGTCCCGGCGGGGGCCACCTTCTCAGGTGCCGCAGAGACCCGAGACCTCCTAAGCAAAGGGAATGGGGGGACTGTCATGGTCACTTCTTCAGGGTTGCGAGTCGGGGTGGCCGGGTGCGGCTACTGGGGCTCCAAGCACGTCCGGGCGCTGCGCGCGCTCGACTCGGTCGACACGGTCACCGTCATCGACCCGAGCCCCGACCGGCACGCGGCACTGGAGCGGCACTTCCCGGGGCTCGGCCGCGCGGCGTACCTCTCGGACGCCCTCGACGACATCGACGCGGTCCTGATCGCGACCCCGCCCAGCACCCACGCAGGGCTCGCGCTCGAGGCGATCGCGGCCGGCAAGCACGTGCTGGTCGAGAAGCCGCTCGCGACGTCGGCCGCGGACGCCCGGATGATGGTGCAGGCCGCGGAGGCGCGGGGCGTCACCCTCATGGTCGGCCACACCTTCGAGTACCACTCGGCGGTCTGGAGCCTGCGCGACATGGTGCGCGAGGACCAGCTGGGCCGGGTCTACTACGTGCACACCGCTCGGCTGAACCTCGGCCTCTACCAGCACGACGTCAACGTCATCCTCGACCTCGCGCCCCACGACGTCTCGATCCTCAACTACGTGCTGGGCGGGCAGCCGACCGCCGTCGAGTGCTGGGCCTCTCGGCACGCGCACCAGCGGCTCGAGGACGTCGCGCACCTGCGCCTGCACTACGAGGACCCCGACGTGGTCGCCAACGTGCACGTCAGCTGGCTCGACCCGTGCAAGGTCCGCCGGGTCACGATGGTCGGCAGCGAGAAGATGGTGGTCTTCGACGACCTCGCCGAGGAGCGGGTCCGGGTGCACGACAAGGGCGTCGCCCAGATCGAGACCGACGGAGACCTGACCAAGGCGCCGATGACCTACCGCTACGGCGACGTGGTGGCGCCGTACCTCGTCGTCAACGAGCCGCTCGCCCTCGAGGACGAGCACTTCGTCGACTGCGCCCTGACCGGCATGCGGCCGACCACGGACGGCCGCAACGGCCTCGCCGTCGTCGAGGTGCTCGAGGCGGCACAGATGTCGTCGCGGCTGCGGCGCGCGGTGCAGCTGTCCGAGCTGCGCGACCCGGTCGCGCCGCCGGTGGTCCCCGTCCCGCGCCAGTCGGTGCCCGCACCGGTCGAGCGGGCATCGTGAGCCGGGCGCACGCGGGGACGTCGTCCGACGCCGTCCCCTTCCTCGACCTGACCCCGACCACGCAGGTCGTCCGCGACCAGGTGCTCGCCGGCTGGAGCGCCCTGCTGGACACCAACGCCTTCATCGGCGGCGAGGCCGTGCAGCGCTTCGAGCGGGCGTGGGCGGCGTACTGCCAGCGGCACCACGCGATCGGTGTCGCCAACGGGACCGACGCGCTGCACCTGAGCATGCGCGCGCTCGGGCTGGGGCCTGGCGACGACGTGGTGGTGCCGGCCAACACGTTCGTTGCCACGGCCGAGGCCGTCGTCCTCGCCGGCGCGCGACCGGTCTTTGCCGACGTCGACCCCGACACCCTGCTGCTCACCCCGGAGACCCTGGTCGCGGCGCTGACGCCGCGCACCCGAGCGGTCGCGGTCGTGCACCTCTACGGGCAGATGCCCGACATGGACGCGCTCGGCCGGGTCGCCGAGGAGCACGGTCTGTTCGTCATCGAGGACATGGCCCAGGCCCACGGCGCCACCTGGCGCGGCCGCCGCGCCGGGTCGTTCGGCATCGCCGCCTGCACGAGCTTCTACCCGGGCAAGAACCTCGGCGCCTTCGGGGACGGCGGGGCGGTCGTCACCGACGACGACGGGCTCGCCGAGACCATCCGCGCCCTGCGCGACCACGGCCGCGCCGGTACGTCGCACCACGAGCACGTCCACGTCGGCACCAACAGCCGGCTCGACGCCGTCCAGGCCGTGGTGCTCGAGACCAAACTGCCGCTGCTCGACGGCTGGAACGCCCGGCGACGCCAGGTCGCGGCCGTCTACCGCGAGCTGCTGGACCCGGTCGCCGCGCCGCTGGTCGCTGAGCTCGAGGGCAGCCGGGGCGTCTACCACCTCGCCGTGGTCCGGGTGCGCGACCGGGAGCGGGTCCGTGCCGAGCTCGCCGAGCTGGGCATCGGCACCGGCATCCACTACGCGACGCCGTGCCACCTGATGGCGCCGTACCGCCACCTGACCGACCGTTCGCTACCCGTCGTCGAGGCCGACGCCGCACGCCTGCTGTCCCTGCCGATGTCGCCCGCGATGACCGTCGGCGACGCCGAGCGCGTGGCCAAGACCGTCAACGAGGTCGCAGCCGAGGGTGCCGAGGGGGCGCCGTCATGACGAGCGTCGAGGTGGGGCCCGGCCTGCGCGCCGACGCCGACGTCCAGATCGGCTATGAGGTCGCCCGCGACGTCGACCGCTACCTGAGCATCGGCGCCGACGCGACCCTGCGCAGCGGCACGGTGATCTACGTGGGCAGCCGCATCGGCGACCGCTTCGAGACCGGCCACCACGTGGTGATCCGCGAGCAGTGCCGCGTCGGCGACGACGTCTCCGTGTGGAGCAACACCGTCGTCGACTACGGCTGCCGGCTGGGCTCGCGGGTCAAGATCCACAGCAACTGCTACGTCGCGCAGTACACCGAGATCGAGGACGACGCGTTCCTCGCCCCGGGCGTGACCATCGCCAACGACCTCTACCCCGGCCAGGCCGCGTCGGCCCGGGTCATGTCCGGTCCGCGCATCGGGGCGCGCGCCCAGCTCGGCGTCAACGTCACCGTCCTGCCGTTCGTCCGGATCGGCCACGGCTGCCTCGTCGGGGCGGGGTCGGTGGTGACGCGCGACCTGCCGCCCGGCGCCGTCGCCTACGGCAACCCCGCCGTCGTACGCGGCGAGGTCGACGGGCTTCCCGACGTGAACGGCCGGATCCGGCAGGACGCCACGTCCGCCTCGCGCTACCGGCTGGTCAACGGGTCCCACAACGGGTCACAGGGGATCGCGCGATGACCGAGGTGCTCCCCCCGGAGGTGGCAGCCCCCCGCCACCGAGGCCGTCTCCGTCCGATCCCCCGTGGGCGCGAGGCGGCCGTCCGGGGGCTCGACCTCGTCCTCGCCTCGGTCGCGCTGGTGCTGACCGCGCCGTTGCTGCTCGTCGTGTACGCCGCGGTGCGGCTCACGAGCCCGGGGCCGGGGTTCTTCCGGCAGGCGCGGGTGGGCGCAGGGCGTCGCGAGTTCGTGATGTACAAGTTCCGCACGATGCGGCGCGACGCCGACCCCGCGATTCACGAGGCCTACGTCCGCGACCTGCTGCGCGGCCGGGTCGAGCCGGAGGGCGGGCTCTACAAGCTGGCCGACGACCCGCGCGTCACGAAGGTGGGCGGCCTGCTCCGGCGGACCAGCCTCGACGAGCTCCCGCAGCTGTTCAATGTGCTCAAGGGGGACATGTCGCTCGTGGGTCCCCGGCCCTGCCTGCCGGCCGAGCTCGGGGAGTTCCCGGTCTGGGCGGACCGCCGCTTCGACGTACGCCCCGGCCTGACCGGGTTGTGGCAGGTGAGCGGCCGCAACCGGCTGACCATGACCGAGGGGCTGCGCCTCGACGTTGAGTACGTCGCGCGGCGCTCGCTGTCGCTCTACCTGGTGATCCTGCTGCGCACCGTCCCCGCGGTGCTCGCGGGAGGGGCGCGCTGATGGCCGCCACGAGGGAGGTGCAGCCGGGCACCGCCCGTGACTCCCTCGTGGTCGGCCTGGGCACGGCTGTCAGCCGCCTCACCGGGCTTGTCCGGGTGGTCATGGTCGGCGCGATCCTCGGGCCGACGACGTTCGGCGACACGTTCCAGCTGACCAACTCGCTGCCGAACCTCGTCTACTACGGGTTCCTCGCCGGATCGCTGTTCTCGTCGCTGCTCGTGCCCGCCCTGGTCAAGCACGTCGACGCGGGCGACCCCGACCGGACCGCACGCATGGCCGGCGGGTTCCTCGGCACGTCCTGGCTGGCCATGCTCGTCGTCGTCCCGGTCGTCTTCGTCGCGATTCCGCCGGTCCTCGGGGTGCTGACGCCCGGCGAGGGGGCCACCGCCTCGCGGCAGGCCGCGCTGCTGCTCGTGCTGATGTGCCCGCAGGTGTTCCTCTACGCCCTGTCCGGGGCCTCCGCCGCCGTCCTCAACGCGCACCGCCGGTTCGCACTCGCTGCGGTCGCGCCCGCCGTCGAGAACGTCGGGATGATGGCCGTGCTGCTCACGACCTGGCTGGCGTACGGCTCCGTCGCGGCGCAGAGCAGCCAGCCCACGGGGGTCGTCGTGCTGCTCGGTCTCGGCTCCACCACGGCGGTCGCGGCCAACGCGGCGCTGGCCTGGGCGGGGGCGCGCACCTCGGACGTGACCGTGCGTCCGCGTGCCGGCTGGCGTGACCCCGAGGTCCGGGACGTCGTGCGCCGTGCCGTCCTGTCCGTGCTGCAGGCGGCCCTGCTGGCACTGCAGATGCTCGTCCTGCTGCTGCTCGCCGGCCGTGCCGCCGGCGGCACCGTCGCGCTGCAGATGGTGTTCAACTTCTACGCGCTGCCCATCGAGCTCGTCGCCACGCCCGTGGGGCTCGCGCTGATCCCGCGGCTGTCGCGGCTGCACCGGGAGCAGCGCGGCGACGGGTCCTTCCGCGAGACCTACCGGGAGGGGCTGCAGCTCGCGCTGTTCCTGGCCGTGCCGGCCGCGGTCGGCTACATGCTGCTCGCTGGGCCGATCGCGCACGCGATCGCCGTCGGCGCGATGGCCAGCGACGCCGGGCTCGGCATGATGACCGGCGCGCTGCTGTTCATCGCGCCGGGCATCGTCGGTCAGACCGCGTTCTACATCTCCCTTCAGGCGGCCTACGCCCGGCAGGACACTCGTACGCCGCTCAACGCGATGGCCCTGCAGACAGCCGTCTGCCTCGCCCTGGCGCTGGCCACCCTCGCGCTGGAGGGGAGGCAGGCGGCGCCCTTCCTCGGTGCGGCGTACGCCGTCGGCGCGCTGGCCGGCGGGCTGCACCTGACCCGCGCCATGTGCGTCCGGAGCGAGCTGCCCACGCGACGGCTGCTGCCGCTCGCCCGGAGGCTGGCGTTCGGCGCGCTGGCGATGTCGCTCCCGGTGCTCGTCGTCGCGGACGTCGTGCCGGCCGGCCTGCCGGGCCGCGCCGGGACTGTCCTCGCGCTGCTGGTCGGCAGCCTGGTCGGCCTGGTCGTCTACCTGGCCGTGCAGCTCCTGCTGCGCTCTCCGGAGCTCGCCTCCCTGCGTTCCGGCGTACGGCGTACTCCGCACGCGCAGCCCGCGGAAGGGGCACTCCCGTGACCGGCTACACGGCGTCCCGCCACTCGCCCGTGCTGCCGGGCGCCGTGCTGCTGCCCGCGACGCTGCTGGCGGCGGTGGCCGCCGGCCTGCTCGTCGCGCGCGCCCCGCTCGCGGCAGGTGCGGCGGTCGCCGTCGTGGCACTCGGAGCCCTGGTGTGGGTCCGGCCCGCGACCGCCGCGGTGCTGGTCATCGCGGTCACGCCGCTCGTCGCCGGGATCGACCGCGACCGGCTGGTGCCGGGACTCCGGCCCAACGAGGCGCTCGTCGTGTTCGTGGCGGCCGTGCTGGCCCTGCGAGCAGTGGTGCACCGGCCGGTCGGCCGACCGCTGTCGCTGCGGCTCAACCGGGTCGAGTGGACCCTCGTCGCGATGGCGGTCTGCGCGTCGTTGGTGCCTCTCGCCTTCATGTACCTCCGCGGCCGCGACGTCACCGGCGACGACCTCAGCCACGCCCTGGTGCTGTGGAAGTACCTCGTGGTCTACGCGATCGTCCGTGCCTCCGTCACCACCCAGCGGGAGGTCCTGGTCGCGCTGGTGACGTCCGTCGCCGCCGCGTCGGTGGTCGGCCTCATCGGGATCCTGCAGGCCCTCGACCTGCTGGGCGTCCGGGAGCTGCTGCGGCCGCTGTACACGCCGTTCGGCTACGACGCGGCCCTGGAGATCCCGCGCGGCGGCTCCACGATCGGCCTGCCCGCGGCGACGGCGGACCTGCTGGTGATGAACCTCGCCGTGGCGGCGGGGCTCTGGTTCGAGGCACGCCGCCACCCGCGGCCGTTGCTCGTCGCCGCGGGGATCTTCGTGGTCGGCACCTTCGCGGCCGCGGAGTTCTCCAGCGCCCTCGGCCTGGCCGTCGGGGTGGCCTGCGTGGCGGTGACGCTGCGCCGGCTCGACCTGCTGCGCTGGGCACCGCTCGGCGTGGCCATCGGCCTCGTGGCGGCCTGGCCGGCGGTGTCACACCGGCTCGAGGGCTTCGGCGGCCTGTACGGGATGCCGCACAGCTGGACGAGCCGACTGACCAACCTGCAGACCTACTTCTGGCCCGAGCTGTTGTCGGGCAACAACCTGCTGCTCGGGGTCCGGCCCGCGGCCCGGGTGCAGGTCTCGACCGAGGGCCTCGGGTACGTGTGGATCGAGAGCGGCTACACCTGGCTGCTCTGGGGCGGCGGGGTCGCCCTGTTCACGTCGTACCTTGTCTTCGTCGTGGTCAGCCTCCGCTGGCTGTGGCGCCGGGTCGACGGGCTCCCGTCCTGGAGCTCGGTCGCCGCGCTCGGCGCGTTCACCGGCGTGGCCGTCGGGGCGGTGCTCATGGTCTTCGACCCGCACCTCACCTACCGCGCAGCCGCGGACTGCCTGTTCGGGCTGCTCGCCCTCGCCGCCGTTCCGGCGCAGCCACGCGGCCCCGCACCACCCGTGTCCTCGCAGCCGGCAGCCGAGACCGTCCGAAGCCCCGACGCCTTCCGTCGCCTCACAGGAGATCGACCATGAGCCATACAGCAGCAGACCGCAGCCCGGCGACCAGCGCCGCGGTCACCAGTCTTTTCTGGGCCTTCCTCCTGCCGATCCTCGCAGTGGCCGTGCTGACCACCGCGACCGCCGTCTGGGCGCTCGCGTCCCGGGCGCCGACGTACGTCTCGGCCGGGTCGGTGCTCGTCGACTTCAGCACCGGCGAGAACGCGGTGGCGGTGCCGCAGATGGGGACCGAGCGGGCGATCGCGCTCTCAGCTGTGGTGGCAGACCGCGCGGCGGCGGAGCTCGACACCTACCCCGAGGCCGTGACCGAGAACCTGGAGGTCACGGTGCCCGTCGACACCCAGGTCCTCGACTTCGCGTACACCGCCGACGACGCAGCCGCAGCCCAGGAGGGGGCGGAGGCCGCTGTCGAGGCCTACGTCGAGTACCGCAACGAGGGTCTCGACGACCCGGTGGCGCGCGTGATCACCGAGCCCGTGCTGCCCACCGAGCCGAGCCCGCCCAACTACGCCGTTACGGTGCTGCTCGCGCTCGTGGCGGGGCTGGGCGTCGGGTACGTCGCGGCGTACCTGTGGGACCGGATGCGCGGCCGGGTGCGCGGCGCCGCCGACGCCGCCCGGGTCACCGATGCGGAGATCCTGGTGTCCGTCCCGGTGGGGGCCAAGGTCGACGCGCCCCTCGAGCACGGTCCCGGTGGGTTCAGCCACCTCGCGGCCCGGCTCAGCAACCTCCTCGGCAACCGCCGGCGCAACGTGGCGGTGCTGGTGACCGGGCCCAGGCGGGGCGCCGGCGCGACCACGGTCGCGGCCAACCTCGCCGTCGCTCTGGCCCAGGTCGGCAAGGACGTCGTGCTGGTGTCGGGCGACGCCCGCCGGCCCGACCTGCACCGCCTGCTGGGCCTGCCGCCCTCGCCCGGCGTCACCGACGTGCTGCACGGCGACCACAGCGTGGGCTCCGCGGTTCAGTTCACCTCGCACCCAAACCTGCGCGTGCTCACCGCCGGCGCGTCGCCCGCGACCGTGTCCACCGAGGACGTCGAGGACTTCCTGGCGATCGTCAAGCGGCTGTCGTCCGACGCGATCGTGGTGATCGACGCGGCCCCCGTGCTCGAGGAGCCGGCCACGCTGCTGGTCGCGAACGCGTGCGAGCTCACGATCCTCGCGGTGGACGTCCGCGCGGGCACCAGCCGCCGCGAGGCAGCCCTCGCGGCCGAGTCGCTGCGACGCCTGCCCGGCCGGTTGGTCGGAATCGTCGCGACCCGGCCCCGGCCGTCTCGCCGCGGCGAGCCGCCGGCGCTGCCGGCGCCGCCGGCGGGCACGTCAGTCGAGGTGCCCCTGGCCCTGCCCGAGGAACCAGTGACGACGGAGGTCGCGGACCGTGGCTCGGCACGCAACCCCTCGTGACGCCGCCCGGCCGGTGCGGCGGCATGGGCGGCACGTCCGCGTCCGCCGGCGGCACTCCGTCGGCATCGTCCTGAGCGCCGCGGTCCTCGTCGCGTTCGCGGCCCTCCCAGGGCTGGGCCGGATGGTGGCCGGGCTGGAGCGAGTCAGCCACGACCCGCCGCCGCCGGAGGGCTGGTTCCGGACCGCCCCCGTCGGCGCCTGGGAGCGGCTGCCCGGCGACACCTCCTGCGCCGAGCAGGTGCACCGGTCCACCTGGGAGCCGCGACCGGACAACAACAAGGCCAATCACACCGTCCCCGACCCGGACCGGGTCCGCGCCGCCCTCGCCACGAGGCCGCGCAGCGGGCCGGAGGGAGGCTACGACCCGCGCTTCGACAGCCGTCTGCTCGAGCGCGTGAGCGGGCAGCACACCGGCACCACCGACGAGAACATCCAGTGGGCCGCGTGCAAGTGGGGCCTGCCGGACAACCTCCTGCGGGCCATCGCCGTACGGGAGTCGACGTGGTACCAGGGCGCGACGTACCCGAACGGCCGCTGCGTGGAGATGCTCGGCTGCGGCGACATGGTCGAGGAGCCCAACGGCGACACCCGTGTCTTCTGCGCGGCCATCGGCCGTTTCGGCCACGACTACGAGGCCGACTACGGCACCGGCGTGTGCCCGAAGACGTTCTCGATCGTGGGCGTGATGGCCTGGGAGGACCCGCGTTGGGGCGTGATGGACGGCAACCAGAACGGCACCTTCCCGTTCAGCCGCGACTCGACCGCCTACGCCCTCGACTACCTCGGCGCCTACCTCCGCGGCTGCTACGAGGGCTGGGTGCACTGGCTCGACCAGACCGGCGACCGAACCTACGCCGCGGGCGATCTCGCCGGGTGCGTCGGGTCCTGGTACGCCGGGGAGTGGCGCTCACCCGCAGCCCTCCACTACATCGAGCTCGTCGAGGGGGAGGTGGCCAAGCACACCTGGCTGACCGAGGAGTTCGCGCGGCACGACCCGCCCTGCTCGAAGCGCTACGGCTGCCCGTGACGGGCGGGCGGGCCCTTGCGGTTTGGTCCCCAACCGCACGAATCGGACGCGAGAACCTGCGGTTCGTGACCAATCGGTGAGGTGCTGAGGGGCCCCACCGCCTGCAAGTAGGCCGGTGACTGCTGCTCCCAGCTCAGCCAGCCCCGCACCCGGTCCCGCCCGGCCCGGCCCAGCTCCGCCCGCCGGTCGGCGTCGTCCAGCAGGTCGACGAGCGCCTTCGCCAGCGTCACCTCGTCGCCTGCCGGCACCAGGACGCCCGCGCCCTCGGTGATCCGGCGGGTCTCCGGGAGGTCGAACGAGACGACCGGCAGACCGCAGCCCATGTACTCCATCGCCTTCACCGGCGAGACCTCCGCCTGCAGGGACGTGTCGATGCCGACGTCGGCGGACACCAGGTGCGCGAACACGTCCCGCTCGGGCAGCCAGTCGGTGAAGTGCACCCACGGCTCGAGCCCCAGGAAGGCGGACGTCCGGCGCAGCTCGTCGAGGCACTCGCCGTCGCCCAGGACCACGAAGCCGCAGTCGGTACGGCCCATCCGGCGCACCACCTCGTCGGCGACCCGGAGCACCAGGTCGACCCGGTCCTGCGGCCCCATCTTCCCGGCCCAGCAGACCAGGTGCCGGTGGCCGCGGCGCAGCGCCTCGTCGGGTACGGCGCGCTCCGCCCGCGCCTGGACGGGCCCGTTGCGCACCACCGTGACGCGCGACGGGTCGGCACCGGCCTCGACCAGCCTGCGCCGCAGGTGCTCATTGACCGTGACGGTGTGGTCGGCCGCGCGCTGGGTGCGCCGTTCCAGCCAGCGCAGGACGGCGTCGAGCGCGGCAGGCGGACGGTCGTCGTACCGCGAGGCGAGCAGCTCGGGCATCAGGTCGCGCTGGTCCACGACCACGCGTGTTCCCGTGCGTCGCAGCAGCCAGGCGAGCGGGAAGTAGACGTCGGGCGGCTGGCACAGCTGCAGCACGTCGATCCGCCGGCGCGCGCGTAGCCGGGCCAGGTGGACCGCTGCCCAGGCGAACGACACGGCGTACTCGACCGCGAACCCCGCGGCGCCGCGCGGCTCGGGCGGCGCGGGATACTCGAGCAGCCGGATGCCCGGGCGGTCCCGGTAGCGGTCGTTCTCGGGCGAGCGGCGCGTCACCACCGAGACCGTGAAGCCCGCGGCCAGCAGGTCGTCGAGCTGCTTGCGCAGCCGGGTGTCGACGCCGGCCGGCACGTTCTCCACCACGACCGCGACATGCCAGTCCTCGCGGCCGCGCCGCCGCGCGGGGCCGACCAACCAGGGCGCCACGTCAGCCCGCCAGCGTCCGGTCCGCGACGGACGGGTCACCGAGCAGCCGCACCCCGGCACGCCCCGCCGCGGGGCCGAGGACCGCCCACCCGCGGTCGGTCCGCACGATTCGTGAGGCCGCGCGGTCGCGCCACCAGCGGGCGGCGTCGCGCGCGAGCGGCTGCCACATGGTCGGGTCGTCGGCGACCTCCTCGAGCAGCGCCCGCCACTCCCGGGCCATGTGCGGGTTGCGTGCGTAGTCAGGGTGCGCCAGGACCAGGGCCAGCCCGCCCCGCTCGCGGATCGCCGCGACCTTGGCCCGCCAGGTGCCCTGGTCGGTCTCGCGCAGGATCTCGAACAGCGTGTGGTCCTGCGGCACGGTGATCGGCAGCTCTACCGTGCCGTCGACGCCATCAGGGCCGTCGATGAAGAACGGCAGGTAGGTGCAGCAGCCGCCCGGCTGCGGCTCGTAGGGGTCTGTGTCGGTGTACGACGCGTCGTAGTCGAAGCCGAGCAGCGGCATCAGCGACCAGGCCCGTTGCGTGGCGGGCGAACGGAAGCCGACCGCGCCCCACTCATGGGCGTAGCGACGGATGGCCGGGAGCCGGCGCTCGAGGTGCCGTCGGGAGGCCAGGTCGCGCCCGTCGTGGCGCAGCCCGTGCACCCCGACCTCGCAGCCGTCGGCCTTCGTGCGCGCGACCAGGCCGGGATCGACGTCGTACCGCTCCGGGACGAAGTTCCACGACGAGCGCAGGCCAAGACGCCGCTCGTCTGTGCGGAGCAGCTCCATGTCGTCGACGCCCTGCTGGGTCTCCACGTCGTGCGTGAGCACCAGCGCCCACGTGCACCCGTCCGGCCAGGTGTCGAGCGCCGGGACCGGCTCGCCGGCCAGGGTCGCGAGGAGGTCGAAGAGCCAGACGTACATCCGGTGCAGCCCGTCCTCGACCGGCCACGCCGGGAACGCCGTCTCGTCCCGCTGCTGGTAGCTGGCCAGCGTGCGGCGCAACAGCAGCTGCAGCGGCCGCGGCAGCAGCGGACGAACGGCGTAGTAGCCCGTCAGGGCCACCTTGCGGGCGAGCTTCATCGCCCAGGCCCGGCCGCCCAGCGCGGTGTACTGCTCGGACCACAGGCACCGCATCACCTCACCCGGGTCGAACGGCAGCCACGTGTTGCCGGCTCGGTCCCGCCACACCGACGCGATCCGCGCACCACCCCGGTCGTGCAGGTGCGAGACGGGCCGCCACCCCCCAACGCCGAGCCCCGGCGGCGGCTCTTCCCGCACCACGTGCCCGGCCACGGTCCAGTCGTCGATCCGGAACAGCCCGGCCCAGGAGTGGTCGAGCCTGTCGAGACCACCGGGCCAGAACAGACTCAGCCCCGTCGTCTCCGCCCGCAGCCGGGCCCACCCCGCGGGCAGGTCGGCCCCGATCGAGCGGTCGACCGTGCAGGGCACCCGGAAGTAGTCGAGTGGCAGGAACGTCAGCGACGACTGGAACATCGGACCTCCGGCGGGAGCGGGCTCACAACCCGCGTCGTACGGCGAGATAGGGGAGCAGGGCGACCTCGTAGAGACCGGGCAGCGGGTCGCGCACCGAGAACACCGCTTCCGTGTCCGTCCCGCGCAGCGACCGCAGGTACGGCCGCACGCGGAGCCGGCCGGCGCGGACGTCACGGACCGCGTTGGGCAGGTCGGTGAGCAGCCGGACCCAGCGCACCCCCGGCCGGGCGCGCACGGGCTCGACCGGCAGGCCGAGCTGCTCGCGGAACAGCAGATAGGGGAAGTCGACGCCGGCCGCCGCGCCCAGCGAGTGGTAGCCCCACGTCCGGGCGTTGACGTCGAGCAGCCTCGGCACGCCGTCGCGCGGGTCGCGCTTGTACTCGAGCTCGACGAGGCCGTGGTAGTCGATCGCGCGCAGGAAGCGGACGGACGGCTCGCGCAGCTCGGGCAGGTCGACGGTCTCCACGAACGTGCTCGCCCGGCCGAAGTCCGACGGGTGCTGCCGGCGGCGTACGACGGTCATCTCCGCGACGGCCTCGCCGCGGACGAACAGCGCGCAGTAGGCGACCTGGGCGGCGCCGCCTCCGGGCACCAGCTCCTGCACGATGACCTCACCGGGACCGGTGATCTCGACGGCCCGCTCGTACGCCTCGCGCAGCTGCGCCCTCGTGTCCACCCGCCAGGCCTTCGCCTTGGTGGCGTAGAAGAAGTGCTCCTTGATCGCGGGCTTGAGGACCACCGGCGCGGCTAGGTCCACCGCGTCGAGGTCGGCCGGCGAAGCGGGGAACCAGCAGCGTGGGACGGCGACGCCCAGTGACTCCGCGAGCTGGTAGGTCCGCCGCTTGTCCCAGGCGGCCGCGACCGCCGTCAGCGACGGCGTCGGCACCGACAGCCGCTCGGTCAGCACCTCGCGGTGCGCGGCCACCGCGGCGACGGTCTCCTCGCGGGTCGGGTACAGCACCCAGCCGTCCAGCCCGAGCCGCGCGGTCACGTCGAGCAGTGCGTCGACGGTGCCGCGCTCGGTGCGCAGGTCAGGCACCCGTTCGGCGTGCGTGACGAAGCGGGACGCGCCCGCCACCGACCGCTCGTCGTCGACCACCACGACCGGGATGCCCCGGCGGCCGAGGCTGCGCGCGATGCCGAGCCCCTGGTAGTCGCCGCCCACCACCAGGGCGCCGACGCCGTACGGCCGGGCCGTGACCTGCGCGCGAGGCTGTGTGGTCGTCACGGCTCGTCGACAACGGGTGCCGGGACGGGCACGGGGGAGTCGGCGGTCGCGGACCGGGAGCCCACGACGCGGCGGGTCAGGGACTCCGCGCCGTACCAGCCACCTGCGACGAAGCGCATGATCGGCCCGAAGCTCGATGCAGCCGGGGCGCCGAGGAAGTGCAGCCCCGGGACGGTCGACTCCATCCCGCGGCGCAGCACCGGGTAGCCGCCGGCACGCTCGACCTGCTGGAGCAGGTCGGGCGCGAGGAACGGGTACTTCGCCACGTCGACGCGGTAGCCGGTGCCGAACAGGACGTGGTCGACCGTGCGGCGGGTCCCGTCGTCGAGTCGCACGCTCAGCCGGTCACCTGCGGGGTCGATCGCCGCGATCCTCCGGCCGAGACGCATCGGTACGTCGGCGAGCCGGGGCTGCAGCCAGGCTGCGCCCGCGGGGCGGATCGCGCGGTAGGCCATCGGCTCCTGCAGCGCGCGTGGGAAGCGTCGGAACAGGTCCGGCACCGCGACGATCCGGGAGAGACCCATCGGCCCGACGTCGGTCGGCGCGTAGAGCAGCGGGGTCAGGCGGGGCCCGAGCATCCGGTGGTACTTGCCGCCGTGCAGCCAGTTGATCTTCGGCGCGCGGACGACGACCTCGACCGAGGCGCCGGACTCGTGCATCAACGCCGCCGACTCGAGCGCGCTCTGCCCGCCGCCGACGACCAGGACCTCCTGGCCGGCGAACCGGCTCAGGTCCCTGTGGTCCGAGGTGTGCGAGACCTGCTCGCGCGGGAGGTGCGCGCCGACCTCGGGACGGTGGGTGAACGGCGCGATCCCGCCCGCGACGGCCACCGTGCGGGCCGCGATGCGCTCGCCGTCGGCGAGGTCGAGCGCGAACCCCGACCCGAGCCGGCTGACGCGGGTGACGCGCCTCCGGTCGACGTCCGGCGCGGCGCGGCCCTGCACCCAGAGGCCGTAGGCCACGAAGGCGTCGAGCGGCACCGGCAGGTGCAGGTCCGTCCCGGTCGCCCGGCAGTAGCTGGTCAGCGACAGCGGCCCGTCGTGCTCGGCGATGCTGGTCGCGGTCCAGTTCGACCGGAGCAGCATCCCGCGCGGCATCGCCTTCCAGAAGTCGAGCGGTTCGCCGAAGGCGCGCACCTCCGCGCCCGCACGCCTGAGGTGGGCGGTGGCGGCGAGCCCGTGCGGCCCGGCGCCGATGACGGCGACCTGTGTTTCCTGCATTTCGCGTGCCCCCTTGATTTTTCCGATTTTCCGGAGAAAGCGGCCGGCCCGGGTTGGCCGGTGAGGTAGACGAATTCCAACGTCCGGGGTCAGTATGAGCACGCGAATTAGCGGCGGTCAGCGGTGATGAAGAATTCGCCGAGGAATTGATCTAGCCGGAACGAAGTCCTGGTTCGATCGTGCCAGGCGGGCTGGGGATCTCCCGCTTCTCGCGGAATCGGCGAATTCTCGGAATGGCCCGACGCAGGGGGCGGGTTGTAAAGAAACCGGAACTGCATGCGGTGTCACCGTATCGAACGGAAAATTTACCAATCTCCGGATACCTGCGTTTACGTCATTTGACGGAGTGCACATGTCGACTTCGTCATATAGACAGGGGCCTGCGGGAGTGTCGGACGACGCTCGGGGGCCCGCGGGCGAACGCGAGGGGTGGCAACGTGAAGCCCGAGAACACAGAAGTACTGCTCAAACCATCGCAGGTGGCGGCACTGTTCAACGTCGATCCCAAGACTGTCTCCAGCTGGGGCGACGCCGGCAAGCTCACGGTCATCAAGACCCTGGGCGGGCACCGGAGGTTCCGCGCCTCGGAGGTGATGGCGCTGCGGGACGGGATCGCGCGCGCTGCCGGGTTGGACGGGGTGGTCGACCCGGCTCGCGAGCGGGAGCGGGAAGCCGGCTGACGGGCGCCGGCCGCGTTGCCCGGCAGGGAGCGCTGATGGCGTAGCGCCCGGATGTCGGGGTACCTCAGGTCCCCGGGGCGGTGTCCGCCGTCCCGGCTGAGGAGGGAACCCATGACATCCGCATCCAACGCCAGCGCATCTCGGACATCACGCGCTCCGCGCACGCCCGTCCAGGCCGCGGCCGCCGCCGTCGGCGCCGTGTTCCTGCTCGTCGGCGTGCTTGGCTTCGTGCCCGGCGTGACGACCAACTACGGCGACCTCGCCGGCGCCGGTCACCACTCGGAGGCCGCGCTGCTCGGCATCTTCCAGGTGTCGATCCTGCACAACGTCGTGCACCTGCTTTTCGGTGTCGCGGGCCTCGCGCTCGCCCGCACCGCGAGCAACGCCAAGGCGTTCCTGGTCGGCGGCGGCGCCGCCTACCTGGTGCTCTGGCTGTACGGCCTGGTGGTCGACAAGGACAGCTCGGCGAACTTCGTCCCGGTCAACACCGCCGACGACTGGCTGCACTTCGTGCTGGGCGTCGGCATGGTCGCGGTCGGCCTGCTGCTGGGCCGGCGCCGCTGACGTGCGCCCCGATCCACGCGGGGTCCCGGCACCGGAACCAGCGCGCGCCGGATTCTGCGGGTTTGTGCAGTTGCACAAACTCCGGGTGGTACGTACCAGTCCATCCGGGTGAGGGTGGACATGGCCGGACGGCTCGGGGTCCGGCACCGGAGGCCGACGTCGGGGGACGGGACGGTCTCGCGGGTTGCACATGACACGGGCGCCGCTCGCCGGGTTTTCTCCCGGCGGGCGGCGCCCGTCGCTTGTCTCTGTGCCAGCCAGGTGCCGGCGAGGTGTCAGCGAGCGGCGCGCTCGCTGCTCCTCAGGGCCCGGCGGGCCCGGCGCCCGAGCAGGGCGGAGCGCGGGGCCAGGTCGCGCACGGCGCGCCGGCGGTCGCGGATGGTGCTCGTCGCGAGGTCGAGCATGAGCAGGGGAGCCTGTCCGGAGGACATTGCGGGCGACTTCTTTCTTGCTGGTCAGAGGCGGTTTTCGCCGTCGTTCGAGGACGTTCCGAGTCTAGCCGACTCGTAACTACCATTCGGCTGGATTGGCGGTTACCTGACGGTGATCTCGCCCACGTCCGCCCGAGGTCCCGGCGCCAGGGTCATTCCCGGCCGCAGCGACCCGCCTGCGCCGGGGTGATGTGGCCCGCCCGCACGAGCCAGCGGACCGTGTCACGGAGCGTGTCCTCGAGCGGTCGGCCGGCGACGCCGAGCTCCTCGACCGTGGCCGAGGCGTCCACGGTGGTCCCGCACGCGATGAGCCTGGCGCCCTCGAGCGCGTGGGGCAGCCACGGCCACCCGGTGCGGTAGCCGAGCTGCAGGACGGGCAGGGCCACCGCCAGCGGGACGGCCAGGGCCGGCAGGCGCCGTCCGGTCACCTCGGCGAGGCGGTGATGAGGCATCGTCACGTCCTCGCCCGGCACCATGAACCGCTGACCCGGCCGGGTGAGCGCCCTGACGACGACCTCGGCCGCGTCGCGGACGTCGACCACCTGGAACCGGCCACGCGGGTAGACCGTGACACGCCCGCGCAGCACGTCGCGGACCAGCTCGTTGGACTCGCCGAGCTTCGGGTCGTCGGGTCCGAGGATGCCGCCGGGGTACACGATCGCCATCGGCGCTCCAGCCGTCTGCCGCTCCCGGGCCTCGATGTCCGACTCCACCTTGCTCCTGGTGTAGGGGCCGAGCTCGAGGCCCGGCGGGCTGTGGGGACCGAGCGTCGCGCCGGGATGCAGCAGCGCGGCGATCGACGAGACGTGCACGACGCTCGCGCAGTCCGCGTCGATCGCGGCGTCGAGCACCGTGGCGGTCCCGGTGCTGTTCTCCCTCGCCATCCGCTCGGCGTCGCGTCGCCGGTAGGAGAACGTCGCCGCGGCGTGGACGGCGTGGTCGCACCCGTCGACCGACTTTCGCACCGTGCCCTCGTCGGTCATGTCGCCGATGAACACGTGGATGCGGTCGCCGAGCTCGTCGAGGTCGATCCCGAGCGGAGCCAGGGTGCTGCGCAGCTTGTCGGGCGACCGCACGAGGGCGTGCACCGCGTGGCCGTCCTCGAGCAGCCGCCGTACGACGTACCCGCCGAGGAAGCCCGAGGCGCCGGTGACCAGGACCGCTCCCATGTCGAGATTGTCGGGACGTCGCGGCCCGGTGCGCCACGGCTCGAACGGGTGGTCCGAGGAACCTGTTGTGTCGGGGTCATCGGCGGCGCGGGCGTGGCACCGCGCCGAAGTCCCGGTTGCACCGCTCCGGGCCGGCGCAGTCGGCCAGCGCCTTGCGGCGGCGCTCCAGCTCCTTCACGACGCGCGCGTAGTCGGGGTCGCGAGCCACGTTGCGGCGCTGGTGCGGGTTCACCTTGCGGTCGTACAGCTCGACGAAGCCCCGGCGCGGATAGCGCGCGTAGGTGTATCGCGCGGTGCGCACGCCGCGCCACAGCCAGGCACGCTTCACGTGGCCGGCCTGGATCAGCGACGTCCGGTACCCGCCACCGAGGCCGCGGAGGTACGGCAGCAGGGACACCCCGTCGACGCGGTGACCGGCGGTGGCGCCGGCGATGTCGAGGAACGTCGGCGCGAGGTCCACGAGGCTGGTCATCCGGCTCCGGGTCCCGGGTGCGATCCCGGGACCGCGCACGAGCCCAGGGATCTGCAGGGCGCCTTCGTACGGGAAGTTCTTGCCCATCAGGTTGTGCTCGCCCATGAGGTAGCCGTTGTCGGACGTGAAGAACACGTAGGTGTTGTCGAGCTGGCCCGTGGCCTGGAGCGTCCGCATGGTGGCGTCGACGGCCTCGTCGACGCCCTGGAGGGAACGGATCCGGGCCCGGAACATCCGCACGATCTCGACGTCGGTGAGCCGCCAGACCTCGCTGGACGGGAAGACGCCCAGGTTGGAGCCCTTGTTGGTCCGGCGGTACGTCGGCTTCGACATCGACGGGGGCCGCGCGGCGGGGAAGAGCCTCGCGTGCCGCTCCGCCGCGATCGGCGGGACCCAGCGGTGCGTCGTCGGGTCGGTCATCGTGTGCGGGGCGACGTACGACGCCCAGATGAAGAACGGCTTGCTTGTCGCGGCGAACTCCTCGACGTAGCGGTTGGTCTGCGCGCCGAGCCAGTCGGTGATGTGGATCCCGCGATGGAGCTGCGGCGAGCCGTCGTCGTACGCCCAGAAGTCGTAGGGGTTGTAGGTGCCCGCGAGCGTGGGGTTCCAGTGGTCCCAGCCGGGGAGCAGGCCACCGGTGGTCTCGTAGCCGTTGAGGAACTTGCCGGCGAAGGCGGTCTCGTAGCCGCCGGCCCGGAGCCAGGCGCCGATGTTCTGCGCGGCGCGACCGCGGTAGGCGGCCCAGCCCCCGCGACTGCCCTTGTTGTGCCGGACCCCGTTGTTCTGGGCGTACTGGCCGGTGAGGATCTCCGCCCGGGCCGGGCAGCAGAGGGGATGCGGCGAGATGAAGTCGGTGAGGTCGGCGCCCTGCTGCTGCAGCCAAGCCCGCGTGCGCGGCATCCACCGGAGGTCGCCGTCGGCCATGTCGTCGGTGGTGATCAGCAGGATGTTGGGCCGGTTCGGCGTCGGCGCCGGTCCGTCGACGGGCCCCGACGAGGACGCCACCGAGGACGCCTCGGCCGCGGACCGGGTGCCGTGCACGGCGAGCTGGACCCCTGCAGGGACGAGGGTGAGCAGCAGGACGACGGCGGTCAGGCCGGCCCAGTGGTGACGCCGGAACGGGAGCCTCATACCTCCGTGACGCGCCGCACTCCGGGTTTGGTTACCGCGGGGTAGTCACCGAGACGGGCGTCACATACTCTCGGTATATGAGCGAGAAGCGTCTCGGGACCTCCGACCTGCGCGACCCGGACACCGACCCCACCGCCTCCTATGCACTAGAGCCTGGCTACGTGCGGTCGCTGACGGACGGCGTGCTGTCCACGACCGGCCGGGCCGAGCCGACGTACGCCCCGGTCAACGGGCAGCCGCTCGGCATGGTGCCGCAGAGCAGCCCGGACGACGTGGCCGAGGCGTTCGCGCGGGCGCGCCGGGCGCAGCGGGCCTGGGCGCGCACCTCGCTCGCCGAGCGCAGCGCCGTGCTGCTCAGGCTGCACGACCTGGTGCTCGACCGGCAGGCCGAGATCATGGACCTGATCTGCTGGGAGTCCGGCAAGGCCCGCAAGCACGCCTTCGACGAGCCGCTGCACATCGCCCTCACCGCGCGCTACTACGGGAGGACCGCCGAGGAGCACCTCGCGAGCCGGCGCGTGCCCGGGCTGGTGCCCGGCCTCACCCGCGTCGACGTGCACCACCACCCGAAGGGCGTCGTCGGGATCATCTCGCCCTGGAACTACCCGTTCACGCTCGCGCTCTGCGACGGCATCCCGGCGCTGCTCGCCGGCAACGCGGTCGTCGCCAAGCCCGACGCCCAGACCATGCTCACCGCGCTGCTCGGCAAGCGGCTCCTCGAGGAGGCAGGGCTTCCCGCCGACCTCTGGCAGGTCGTCGCCGGCCCCGGCCCGGAGATCGGTACGGCGATCGTCGACCGCGCCGACTACGTCTGCTTCACCGGCTCGACCGCGACCGGACGGATCATCGCCAAGCAGTGCGCCGACCGGCTGATCGGCTGCTCCCTCGAGCTCGGCGGCAAGAACCCGATCCTCGTGCTGCGCGACGCGGACCTCGACCGCGCGGCCGAGGGCGCCGTACGGGCCAGCTTCTCCAACGCCGGCCAGCTGTGCGTCTCGACCGAGCGGATGTTCGTCGCCGACCAGGTCTACGACCGGTTCATGGAGAAGCTCGTCGCCCGCACCGAGGCGATGGTGCTCAAGCCCGGCATCGACTGGGGCAGCGACATGGGCTCGCTCACGAGCAAGCAGCAGCTCGAGAACGTCATCGCCCACGTCGAGGACGCCCGCGCCAAGGGCGCCCGCGTGCTGACCGGCGGCCGTCCGCGCCCGGACCTCGGGCCCTTCTACTACGAGCCGACGATCCTCGAGGGCGTCACGCCGGACATGGCCTGCTTCGGCGCCGAGACGTTCGGGCCGGTGGTCTCGGTCTACCGGTTCGGCGACGAGTCGGACGCGATCGCACGCGCCAACGAGGGGGAGTACGGCCTCAACGGGTCGGTCTACACCCGCGACACCGGGCGGGGGCGGGCCGTCGCCGCGCAGATCAAGTGCGGGACGGTCAATGTCAACGAGGCGTTCGGCGCCACGTTCGCCAGCATCGCCTCGCCGATGGGCGGCATGCGTCAGTCCGGCCTGGGCCGTCGTCAGGGCGCCGAGGGTGTGCTCCGCTACACCGAGGCGCAGTCGGTCGCGACCCAGCGGCTGCTGAGACTCTCGCCGATGCTCGGGATGAGCGACGAGACGTTCGCGAAGGTGATGACGACGAGCCTGCGCGTGCTCAACCGCCTCGGCCGGAAGTGATGCGCATGACCGACTTCGACTTCGACGTTCTCGTCGTGGGCTCCGGCTTCGGCGGCTCCGTCACCGCGCTGCGCCTGACCGAGAAGGGCTACCGGGTCGGCGTGCTCGAGGCCGGCGCCCGGTTCGACGACAAGGACTTCGCGGCCACGTCGTTCGACGCCAAGAAGTTCCTGTTCCGCCCCGAGATCGGCTGCTACGGCATCCAGCGCATCGACGCCCTGCGCGACTGCATGATCGTGTCCGGCGCGGGTGTCGGCGGCGGCTCGCTGGTCTACGCCAACACGCTCTACGAACCCCTCGACGCGTTCTACCGCGACCCGCAGTGGAGCCACATCACCGACTGGCGCGACGAGCTGGCGCCGTACTACGACCAGGCCAAGCGGATGCTCGGCGTCGTCGAGAACCCGCTGCGCACGCCCGCCGACGAGGTGATGGAGAAGGTCGCGACCGAGATGGGCGTCGCCGACACCTTCCACCCGACGCCGGTCGGCGTGTTCTTCGGCATCCCCGGCCAGGACAACGACCCCGACCGCGCGCAGCCCGATCCGTACTTCGGTGGCGTCGGCCCGGCGCGCAACCCCTGCCGGGCGTGCGGCGAGTGCATGACCGGCTGCCGCCACAACGCCAAGAACACCCTGGTGAAGAACTACCTCTACCTCGCCGAGGCGAACGGCGCGGTGGTGCTGCCCCTGACCACGGTCACGCGGGTGCGCCCCCGCGAGAGCGGCGGGTACGACGTGCAGGTCCGGTTCACCAAGGCCAAGCTGCGCCGCCGCTCCGCGACGCGCACGTTGACCGCGGAGCAGGTCGTGTTCTCCGCCAGCGCGCTCGGCACGCAGCGGCTGCTGCACCGCATGCGCGACGAGGGCCACCTGCCGAAGCTCTCGCCGCGGCTGGGCTTCCTGTCACGCACCAACTCCGAGTCGATCCTCGGCGCGATCGCGCCCGACACCTCGGTGGACTACAGCCAGGGCATCGCGATCACCTCGAGCTTCCACCCCGACCCCGACACCCACATCGAGCCGGTCCGCTACGGCAAGGGCAGCAACCTGATGTCGCTGCTGCAGACCGTGCTCACCGACGGCGACGGGCCGATCCCGCGCTGGCGCACGTGGCTGAAGGAGATGTGGAAGGAGAAGGCCAACGCCTTCGACCTCTACGACATGAAGCACTGGTCGGAGCGCACCGTCATCGCGCTGGTGATGCAGAGCCTCGACAACTCGATCACGACGTACACGAAGAAGCTGCCGTTCTCCCGGCGCCGCTACCTCACCTCGCGCCAGGGCCACGGCGTGCCGAACCCCACCTGGATCCCCGCGGGCAACGACGCGGTACGCCGGATGGCGGCGCTGATCGGCGGCCGCCCCGGCGGCTCGATCGGGGAGCCGTTCAACCGGCCGCTCACCGCGCACTTCATCGGCGGCTGCACGATCGGCCTCGACGCCGACAGCGGCGTGATCGACCCGTTCCAGCGGGTGCACAACTACCCGGGTCTGCACGTCGTCGACGGCTCGGCCGTCAGCGCCAACCTCGGGGTGAACCCGTCGCTGACCATCACCGCCCAGGCCGAGCGCGCGATGGCGTTCTGGCCCAACAAGGGCGAGGCCGACCCGCGCCCGGAGCTCGGTGCGACCTACCGCCGGCTCGCCCCGGTGGAGCCGAAGAACCCGGTCGTGCCGGACGCCGCGCCGGGAGCCCTGCGGCTGCC
>NZ_CAMPGZ010000002.1 GCF_946885725.1 uncultured Nocardioides sp. | reverse complement strand
TCACCCGACAACCCGTCTTCCGGATGCGCAGCTGAGGTGCCGGATGCAGCCGAAGGTTGTCGCGTGCGCGGGAGCAGCTCTGCAGGCGCGTTCACAAACGCCGTGGCGGGCGCCGCCCGATGACTCGCAGCACGCAGGTCACCAGAGGTACGTCGAACTCGCCGACGGCGGTCTCCGGACGGCTGGCGAGGAAGGCTCGGATCTCCTCGAGCCGTGTCGCACGCTTCTCTTCCGGCATCACCAGCATGCCCGCCCGGGTCGCCAAGGCGGCGACGAGCGAGTCGCTGGTACGACCATGCCGGTGCGGGAACTCAGCCTGCGTCGGGGAGCCGAACCGGCCCAGGTCCAGGGCAGCCGCCTCTCCCCGCCATCCGGCGGGCGTGTCGCGCGGACCGATGGCCTCGGGACCGCAGACGCGCGTCAGCTCCGCGACCCAGGGGATGCGGTCGTCGACGACGTTCCACAGACCGGCGAGCACACCACCAGGCACCAGGACCCGGGAGATCTCGGGTCCCGCACCCTCCAGGTCGAACCAGTGCATGGCGTTGCCGGCCACGACGGCGTCGACGGATGCGTCCGGCAGCGGGATCGACTCGGCGGCGCCGGTCAGCGCGCGGACGCCCGGGACGGCACGGCGCATCTCGGCCAGCATCGCGTGATCGGGCTCGATCGCTGTCGTCTCGACGCCGACGTCGCGCAGGACGGCGGTGAGCTTGCCGGTCCCGGCGCCGAGGTCGAGGACGCGCGGGCCGGGTGCCTCCTCGAGCGCCCAGCGCACAGCGGCTGCCGGATAGTCGGGTCGGTGCTCCGCGTAGGCACCGGCGGCCGCGCCGAACGAGTAGGCCTGCCGAGTCCGGTCGCTGTCTCGCACCTACGGAAACTAGCCGTCAGGGCCCCGGTGAGGCGAGGACCGGGCGACGCGAGGGCCGAGCCCGGGTCAGCCCTCGAACGACGCCTTGAGCGCGTCGACCGTGATGGTGCGCTCCGTGACCGCGAAGCGCCGCCAGATCGGCCTGCCGAGCGCCCACACGCCGTACGCCGCGAGCCGGGCGTGGTGGCGGACGAGCGTCTCGTTCTCGCCGACGGCTCGAGCCGGTGGCTCGGCCAACCCTCGAGCTTCAACGGGGTCAGCACATGCAGGGAGCGCGTGGTCACTCGTCGCTCTGGTCCTCGTCGTCGGCGCCGACGACGTCGTCCACGACGTCCTTGACCTTGTCTACCCCCGCGCGAGCGGCACCGGCGACCTCGCGGACCGGCTTGGCGACCGGTTCGACCTTCTTCTCGACGACCTTCGACGCCACGTTCTCCACGACCTCGCCGGTGGCTTCCGTGAAGAGCTCGGGCAGGCTGCGGCTGTCGTCGTCCTCGAGCTCGAGCCGGTTGGTGGCCTCGGCGAAGCGCAGGTAGGTGTCGACGCTCGCGATGACGACCCGGGCGTCGACGGTCAGCAGCTCGATGCCGAGCAGGCTGACGCGGACGTACGCGTCGATGACCACACCCTTGTCGAGGAGGACCTCGACCACGTCCGCCAGTCCGCTGGGAGCCGGCCGCTCGAGGTACCCGCCCGAGCTGGTCACCACGCCGTGTCCCTGCGGGCGTCAACCGGACCCGTCGCCCACATGGTCGCCTGCATGGGTACAGGCTTACCCCTCACGACCCGGACGATGCGAGGCCGGGCGGGCGAGAACCCGAGGGTCTCGCAACGAGTACGACGGACGCACGCCTTGTCGACGGCGTGCGGCGTGGGCCATCCTTCGAGATCGGTGGCAGGTGCCGGGGTGAGGGGCCGTGAGTTGAGCTCGACGTTGACCGTGCGCGCGCCGCGGCTCGAGGACGTCCCCGAGATGGCGCGGGTCATCGTCCGCTGCTGGCAGGAGACCTACCGCGGCCTTGTCCCCGACGTCGTGCTGGACGACCCCGGTTTCCCGGCCGCGCGCGAGCGGTTCTGGACCGCCGCGCTGACCGACGAGCGCTACCGCGACAACCGCCTCGCGGTCGCCGAGAGGGACGGCGAGCTGATCGGCGTCGCGATGTCCGGCCCGGCCCGCGACCACGGCGCGACCTGGTCGAGACAGCTCTATGTGCTGTACGTCGTCGCGGCGGAGCACGGCACGGGCGCCGGGCCGGCGCTGCTGGACGCGGTCGTCGACGCGGACGAGCCGGTGGCCCTGTGGGTTGCCGACCCCAACCCTCGGGCCCAGGCGTTCTACCGCAAGCACGGGTTCGTCGCCGACGGTGCGTCCCAGCTCGACGACGGGGTGCGCGAGATCCGGATGGTCCGCGGGCTGCCCGCTCCGGCGCCGGCAGGGCCCGGGAATGTTGCCGCCGACTCCGTCGCCACCTGGGCGCTGTCCGCTCTGGCCGAGCTGATGGCGACCCCCGGCGTACGGCGCGTGGGCGTCGCGCTGACCGAGGGCGGCGGGCGCCGGCTGCGGTTCACGTCGAGCGACCGCGTGCGGCCCGGCAGCGTCGACGCGGCGTGGTGCTGGGTCGACGCCTACGACCAGGTACCGCTCAACACGGTGGTCCGCACCGGCGAGCCGGTGGTCGGCGGCCTCGACGGCCTGGCGGTGGGGTACCCCGGTTTCGTCGAGCACCAGCGCGAGACGTCGACCGTGGCGCTGGCCGCGCTGCCGGTGGTGTCCGAGGGCCAGGCGGTGGGCGGCGTAGTGCTCTACTTCGCCGAGCCCCAGGCCTTCGACGCCGCACAACGAGAAGAGCTGGCCACGAAGGTCGCCGCGCTGGGCCAGGAGCTGCGTCGCGCCCAGCGCCGCCGTACCCGCGCCGACCGTCCCGACTTCACCGAACAGCCGGCTCCGCCCAGCGCGCTCGTCGCGGCGTTCGACGTACCCGGCGACCCGGCGGCGGTGTCGGACGCGCGCCGCAACCTGCAGCGGACGCTGGAGGGGTGGGACGTCGACGCGGACCGCGTGGACTCGGCAGTGCTCTGCCTGTCCGAGCTGGTGACCAACGCACTCATGCACACGCAGGGCGCCTGCGCCGTGCGCGTGATGCTCGACGACGGCGTGCTCACGCTCGGCGTGCGTGACAACGGCACGGGCAACCGATCGGCCGACGCGCCGGACGAGCTGCTGCGCGTGCACGGCCGCGGCCTGCAGATCGTGGGCGCGGTCGCGAGCCGGTGGACCTCGGAGGTCGACAGCGTCGGCAGCACCGTGTGGTGCACCTTCGACCCGCCGGGCTAACGGCCGGCGCCGGCTTCCGCGCGGGACTTCAGACCGGCCGCCTCGATGGCGAGGTAGCGCTCGGTGAGCCTGCGGTACATCCGCCCCACGATCCCACCCAGTGCCCCGCTCATCACGACGGTGAGGTCGACCCGGCTGCCGCCGTCCGGCAGCGGCGTGACCCGGTGGTGCGCGGTCACCGTGCTTCCGGGCTGGCGCTGCTCCCAGGTGAAGAGGCTGCCGGGCTCGAGGACCGTGACGGTGTAGGTACCCTTCGGGATCTTCGGCTGCACGACCTCGACGCGAGAACCGACGTCGAGCGGGCCGTGGTCGAGCCGCCGAACGCTGGTCACCGAAGCCGTCCACTCCGGCCACCGCTCCACGTCGGCGAGGATCTCCCAGACCCGCTCGGGCGGGGCGGCGATCTCGATGCTGGTCTGCTGCTCCACGTCGCTCATCGTGCCATCGGCATGACCCGAGCGCGCTCGTTACGGTGACGAGATGACCACCGACCCGCATGCGGAGGCGACCGACCCGACACCGGACCTGCGTACGGCGCTCGACCACCGTCGCGAGGTGTGCCCGGTCGAGCACGACGGCGGCGGTACGTGGACGCTCCTCGGCCACCCGGAGGTCGTCGCGGCCGCGCTGGACCCCGACGCGTTCTCCAGTGCCGCCGGCTCGCACCGCGCGATCCCCAACTCGCTCGACGGCGCGGAGCACGCCGCGTACCGCGCGATCGTGGACCGCTACCTCGACGCCGACTCCGTGGCGGAGCAGGAGCCCCAGTGCCGGGCGCACGCGGCCGCGATCGTCGACGCGCTCCCCCGCCGTACCGCCGTCGACGCGATCGCGGACCTGGGCACGCCGTTCGCCGTACGCACGCAGTCCACGTGGCTCGGCTGGCCGACCGACATCGAGGACGAGCTCGTCGCATGGATGGCGGACAACACGGCCGCCACCGCCTCGGGCGACCGGACGCGGACGGCAGAGGTGGCCGCGCGCTTCGACGCGATCGTCGGCACGCAGGTCCGGGCCCGGCGCGACGGCGGCGACGACGCCCCGGACGACGTGACAACACGGTTGCTGCACGAGGCCGTCGACGGGCGACCGCTCACCGACGACGAGGTCGTGTCCGTACTGCGCAACTGGACGGCGGGTGACCTCGGCTCGCTGGCCGCCTCGCTGGGCGTGCTGGTGCACCGTCTGGCCACGCACCCGGACCGCCAGGACGTCACGCGCGAGCGCGTGGCACGCGGGGAGCACGAGGCGATCGAGTCCGCCATCGAGGAGGTGCTGCGCATCGACGACCCGTTCGTGTCGAGCCGACGCCGTACGACGCGGACGGTACGCGTCGGCGACACAGAGATCCCGACCGACCAGCGAGTGGTGCTCAACTGGACCGCGGCCAACCGCGACCCAAGGGTGTTCGGCGACCCGGACGAGTTCCGGCCCGAGGACAACGCCCCGCACAACCTGGTGTTCGGCGTAGGCCCACACGTCTGCCCCGGGCGAGCCTTGTCGTTGATGGAGCTGCGCGTGGCGATCAGCGAGCTGCTCACCCGCACCGAGCGGATCCTCCCCGCCGACGAGCCACCCGTCCGGGAGCGGCCACCCGTGAGCGGCTGGGCCCGCGTCCCGGTCGTCCTGGTCTGAGGCCCTCGAACTCATGTAAAGCGGAGTTACCGAGACTTCGAGCGCGCCGAGCGTGGTGCCTACCCGCAATAACTCCGCTTTACATGAAGAGCCGGCGCTACGCCGCCACCGAGCTCCCCGGCGCGAGGCTGCGGATGCTCAGCAGGTAGCCGGTCTCGCAGGACAGCTGCGCCTCGGTCTCGCGGACGCCGGCGCGGGTCAGGATCACCCGCACCGAGGTGGGACGCGCGGCGACCGGGCGCACCCAGAACGGCACGTGCTCGCAGGCTTCGGTCAGCGCCTCCTCGACCCAGGGCAGCGCGACGCTGACCGGCAGGGTGTCCTCGCGCGCGACGACGACGGTGCGCTCGGGCACGGTGGCCCAGGCGGGCGCGACGTCGGCGTACCCGGGCAGGTAGGTGATGCACCAGACCGCCGCGACGACGAAGCCCATGACCGCGGCGACCTCGAGGGCAAGGCGCTCACTCCGAGAGGTGGCCGGCTTACCCATGCGGCACCTCGCCTTCAGCTGTGGTCCTGTCGTGATCAGGTACCCACCGGGGCACCCGTCAGACGGGACCGACGGTCAGGCCGAGAAATGGTCGGAGTCGGTGAGGAAGTCAGGTCGGCCGGCCGCACGCGCGACGGGCTCGGAGACCAGGTAGCTGACGCCCGGCACGAACGGGATGTCCTCCACGGGCACCGACTCGCCCGACACGCGTCTGCGCACGACGACGTGCTCGCCGGCCGGGGTGCGGTCGGTGCCGGCACGGTACGGCGACGGCGGTACGACGGCGACCACGCGGCCGCGCTCGTCGGTGATGCGGAAGGCGTCGTCACTCATGTTGACCAGACGCGGGAGCGGCGCGAGGCCCTCCCGTCGAGGCACGGCGACCCGGACGGCGGCAACGACGAGCAGGAGCATCAACGCGACAAGAGCCAAGTCGTTCATCGGTCGACCTCGGGCGGACAGGAACTGGGAGTACGACCATCGTTGCCTCGCGTGAAACACCTGCAAACAGGACCGTCGGCAAAGAATTTCCAGAGGTAAAGCGAGCGTCAGGGGTTGTTTCCCACCCGTCACATTGGGCACGGTGGTACCCGTCAGCGAGCGGCGGCTCGGACCCGGCTCTAGGAAGCGTGCGAACACGTGGGCCCTGGTGTGGCACTGCTGATCATCGGAGCGATCTTCGCGTTCGCGATGCGCAAAGAGCTTCCGGGCATCGACATCCAGACCGTCGGCGTGATCCTCATGCTCGCCGGCGTCGCGCTGCTGGTGCACGCCCAGCGCGGTCGGGTGCACGAGGAGGAGACGACGCGGGTCGAGGAGCAGCCGCACGACCCGAACCACCCGACGCACACGGTGATCAAGGAGAAGACCACCGAGCGCGACCACAAGTAGCCGCGCAGGAACGTCAGGCGCCGACGGTCCCGTCGACGCCCTCGCGTAGCAGGTCGGCGTGCCCGTTGTGCCGGGCGTACTCGTGCACGAGGTGCAGCAGGATCGTCCGCAGCGAGACGTCCCCGTCCCACGCCGGTACGTCGAAGGTCGTGTCCAGCGACGGCACCTGCGCCTCGACCCGGCGGGCCTGCTCGACCTCGGCCCGCCAGGCGGTGAACGCCTCCTCGCGCGTGCAGCCGCTCGCGTCGTACGCCGCCTGGAAGTCCCACTCCTCCGACCACACGTGGCGCACGGTCTCGCCGCCGACGACGCGGCGGAGCCAGTGCCGCTCCACCTCGGCCATGTGGCGCACGAGGCCGAGCAGCGACAGGGTCGACGGCGGCATCGAGCACTGCCGCAGCTCCTCGTCGTCGAGGCCGTCGCACTTCCAGGCGAGCGTGGCGCGGTGGTAGTCGAGCCAGCCCCGCAGCGACGTCCGCTCGTCGGCGGTCATCGGCGGATCGGGGCGCGGTGTGCGGCCGGACTCGTCGGGGATCGGCACAGCGGAGCAACCTACCGCCCCGTGGGAGAATGGGCCGATGCGCCCGCACCGGCTCGTTGTCGCCACCGCCCTCGCCCTGGCCACGTCGATGGTCCCCACGCTGTCCGCGTGCGCGTCCACGGTCGAGGAGACCTCGCCCAAGCCGGCGTCACCCGTGGTCGTCAAGACCGCGCGCGAGCCAGCGCCCCGGGTGGTCGTGGCGATCTCCGTCGACGGCCTCAACCCCACCGCGATCACGCGCCTCGGCAAGACCGGCGCTCCGGCCCTGCACCGGATGATCGAGCAGGGCACCGGCACCCTCAACGCCCGCAGTGCGCGGGAGCTGACGCGCACGCTGCCCAACCACACCGGGATGCTCACCGGGCGGCCGATCAAGGGCGCTCGCGGCCACCACGTGACCTTCAACGAGGACAACGGCAGCATCCTGCCGGCGGTGGCCGGCGGCTACGTCGCGGGCGTCTTCGACGTCGTGCACGACCACGGGCTGCGCACCGCGTTCTACTCCTCGAAGGACAAGTTCGACTTCCTCGACCGCTCCTGGGACGCCGCGCACGGCGCCGCCGACAGGACCGGCGCGGACGACGGCCGGGACAAGATCGACCGGTACGTCGTGGACACCGAGGTCGCCAACGTCACCCGGCTCGTGCAGCGCCTCCGCCGGTCGCCCGACGCGTTCAGCTTCGTGCACCTGGCCCAGCCGGACCAGGCCGGCCACGCGTCGGGCTTCATGTCCCCGACGTACCTCAGGGCCGTCACCGCCGCCGACAAACAGGTCGGCCGGATCCTCGACGCCGTGCGCAAGGACCGCGTGCTCCGCTCCCGCACCACGGTGGTGCTGACCGCCGACCACGGCGGCAAGGGGCCCAGCCACGCCGACATGACGCGCCGCGCCGACTACCGGGTGCCCTTCCTGGCCTGGGGTGCGGGTGTCGCGAAGGGCGCCGACCTGTACGACCTCAACGCCGACCGCCGGGAGAACCCGGGCCGCGCGCGTACGGCGTACTCCGGGATGCAGCCGGTGCGCAACGCCGAGGTGGCCAACGTCGTGACCGGCCTGCTCGACCTGCCGCTCGTGCCGGGCAGCGTGTTCGGCCGCACCAGGCTCGTGCTCAGCAAGGGCTGAACCGGTCCTGACACGCGGACGGTCGAGGGGCCTCCACCGGCGTGCGACCATGTCCTAGGGTTGTGCCCTCGGGGGCTTGAACAGCAGGGAGTTATCCATGCCGCTCGGGCAAGGCATCCTGGACGTCTTCGAGGCGATTCCACGACGCATCGAGATGACCGGTACGGCGCCGACGTGGCGCATCACCGGTCCGGACTTCGATGCCGTCTGGGAGTTCGCGCAGCAGGTCCTCGACGACCCCGTGGTGATCGACCGCGAGGACCGCAACCGCTGGTGGCCGCGCGTCACGCTGACCCTCACCACCGACCCGGAGCTGGCCCGGCACGCCCCTCCGCTGGAGGAGCTGCGCAAGCCGCCGGTCATCCCGGAGCAGGTCCGGCGCGAGCGCCCGGTGGCCCTGTGGAACGACGACGAGTACGCCGAGTCGTTCTCGCCGCTCGAAGAGATCTTCGTGCACCAGGAGGAGGTGCGGGCCGCGAAGCGCGACGTGCCGCGGCAGCGCAACGGCGGCAACGCGCACCGCGCCGACAACTGACGCTCAGCGCAGCGACTCGTAGAGCTCCACGGTCTTCGCCGCGACCGCGTCCCAGCCGAACTGCTCGACCGCGCGGGCGCGTCCGGCCAGGCCCATCCGGCGTGCCTCGTCGGGGTCGGCGGCGAGCCGGTTGACGGCGTCGGCGAACCGCCGCTCGAACCCGGCCGGGTCGTCGGGGGTGTAGTCGACGAGCAGCCCGGTCGTGCCGTCGTCGACGACCTCGGGGATGCCGCCGACCGCGCTGGCGACGACCGCGGTCTCGCACGCCATCGCCTCGAGGTTGACGATGCCGAGCGGCTCGTAGACCGACGGACAGCAGAACGCCAGCGCGTGGGTGAGCACCTGGCGGACGTCCTCGCGCGGCAGCATCTCCGAGACCACGAAGATCCCGTCGCGACTGGCGCGCAGGTCCTCGATCGCGGCGTCGGTCTCGGCCTTGAGCTCCGGGGTGTCGGCCGCGCCGGCGAGCAGCACCATCTGCACGGAGGGGTCGAGGTGCAACCCGGCGCGGAGCAGGTGCGGCACGCCCTTCTGCCGGGTGATCCGGCCGACGAACGCGACGTAGGGCCGGCCGAGGTCGACACCGATCCGCTCCAGTACGTCGGTGCCGGGGTCGGGCCGGTAGAAGTCGGCGTCGATGCCGTTGGAGATCACGTGCACCCGGGCTGGGTCGATGGCCGGGTACGCCGCCAGCACGTCCTCGCGCATCCCCTTGCTCACCGCGATGACGGCGTCGGCGCCCTCCATCGCGGTCTTCTCGATCCACGACGACAGCCGGTAGCCGCCGCCGAGCTGTTCGGCCTTCCACGGCCGCTGCGGCTCGAGCGAGTGCGCGGTGGTCACGTGCGGTACGTCGTACAGCAGCTTCGCCCAGTGGCCCGCCATCGCGGCGTACCAGGTGTGCGAGTGCACCACGTCGGCCGACGACACCGCGGCGGTCATCGACAGGTCGGCCGACAGGATGCGCAGCGCGGAGTTGGCGCCGGCCAGCCGCGGGTCGTCCTCGGAGTGCGCGGTGGCGCCCTCCCGCGGCTCGCCCATGCACTGCACGTCGACCTCGACGAGGTGTCGCAGCTCGCGCACCAGGAAGTCGACGTGGACGCCGGCGCCACCGTAGACGTCCGGCGGGTACTCCCGGGTCAGCACCGACACCTTCATGCCCGGGACGCTACCGACCCCGCGCACGCGGCGCGACCGCGCCCGCTCGGCTTCGGGCGGTCGGCTCCGGACGGTCAGCTGGTCCAGGCGCGCCAGAGCGCGGCGTACTCCCCGTCGCGCTCGACCAGCTCGTGGTGGCTCCCGAGCTCCACGATCCGGCCGTCGATGACGACCGCGATCCGGTCGGCGTCGTGCGCGGTGTGCAGCCGGTGCGCGATGGCGACGACCGTGCGGCCCTCGAGGAGCGCGTTCATCGAGCCCTCGAGCGTGCGGGCCGTGCGCGGGTCGATCAGCGAGGTCGCCTCGTCGAGGACCAGCGTGTGCGGGTCGGCGACGATCAGCCGCGCCAGCGCGATCTGCTGCGCCTGCGCGGGCGTCAGGCTCTGCTGGCCCGAGCCGATCATCGTGTCGAGCCCGTCGGGCAGTCGCTCGACCCAACCCAGCGAGCCGACCGCACGCAGCGCTGCCCGGACGGTCGCGTCGTCGGAGTCCTCGCGGGCCAGAACGATGTTGTCGCGGATGGTCCCGATGAACAGGTGGTGCTCCTGGGTGACCAGCGCGACCTCGGTGCGCAGCACCTCCAGCGGCAGGTCGACGAGCTCGACGCCGCCCACGGTGGCCGATCCGGTGCGCGGCCGGTTGATGCCCGACAGCAGCCGGCCGAGCGTCGACTTGCCCGATCCGCTGGGGCCGACGATCGCGAGCCGCTCCCCCACGCGCAAACGCAGGTCGACGCCGTGCAGCACGTCGTGGTCGGCGCGGTAGGCGAACCGCAGGTCCTCGCCCACCAGGTCCACACCCTTCGGCCGAGTCTCGCCGGCCTCGCGGTCGGGTGGCACCTCGGCGATGCCGAGCAGGCGGGCCGTGGACGCGGCGCCGACCTGGAGCCGGTCGACCTCCCCGATCAGTCGGTCGAGCGGCTCGCCGAGCGCCTCGACGTACAGCACGCCGGCGGTGATCTGGCCGAGGTTCACCCAGCCCTGGGAGTAGGCGTAGGCGCCGACGAGCAGCGTGATCACCCGCGGCGAGTTGAACGCGAGGTTCAGCACCACGAACAGCATGTTGCGCAGCGTCATGCCGTAGCGCTCGGCCTGCGCGGACACCGCGATGTCGTCGACGCCGGCCTTCACCCGGCGGTCGGAGAGGCCGAGCGACTCGGTGGTGCGCGCGCCCTCGACGGTCTCGGTGAGCGTGGTGTTGATGCGGGAGTACGTCGCGCCTTCGTAGATGTAGCCCTTCGGGGCGCGCCGCAGGTATCCCCGCACCGCCCAGCCGGCGGTGGCGAACGTCGCGAGCGCGGGCAGGGCGAGCACCACCGAGTTCAGCAGCATCGCCACGATCGACAGCGAGACGGTGAGCAGCGAGATGATCGCCATCGGCAGGCCGTACTGCACCGAGCGGCTCATCGTGCCGACGTCGCGCGTCACCCGGGTGACCAGGTCGCCGGTGCTCGCGCTCTCCACGCGGCCGAGCGGCAGCCTCAGGATCGTGCGGACGATGTGCTCGCGGGCGCTGGCCAGCAGGTCCTGGCCGAACAGCGTCGAGGTGCGCTGTGCCAGGAACGTCAGCAGCGCGTGCGTGCAGACCACCCCGATCACCAGCAGCGCGAGCGTGCCGAGGCCCTCGGGCGCGCCGCCGCGCGCGTCCACGGTGCGGTTCACCAGCTCGCCCAGCAGCCGCGGGACCACGAGAGCGACGCCGGCCGCCAGCGCGTTGAGCACGACGAGAGCGGCGAACCGTCCCCGGCGGGTCAGCAGCAGCTCGCGGAAGAACGCGAGCACGGCCTCGTTGCCGGCGACCGGCCAGCCGCGGGCGGAGCTGCGGGAGGCGGCGTAGTTCTGCTCCGCGCGCACGCGGCGCAGGTCGTGCCGCTCCCACAGCGCGTGCCACCGCTCGCGCCAGCCGGCGCGCGTCGGCGGCTCGAGCGCGGGCGGGACCGCAGGCTCCTCCTGGGCGTGGTCGCGCCAGGTCCGGGCGGACGTCTCGAGCAGGTCGACGGTCATCGGCCGGCCTCCTCGACGGTGACCTCGTCGAGCCCGCGGGCGACGAGGTGGCGGTACTCGGGGTTGTCCTCGAGCAGCTGGGCGTGGTCGCCCTCGGCCACCACGGTGCCGTCGTGGAGCAGCACGACGCGGTCGGCGTGGTGCAGCCACAGCGGCGACACCGTCGTCACGACGGTGGTGCGGCCGCGGCGCATCCGGGTCACCCGCTCGGCGATGCGCGCCTCGGTGTGCGCGTCGACCGCGGACGTCGGCTCGACCAGCACGAGGATCGCTGCGTCGGCGGCGAGCACCCGGGCGAGCACGACGCGCTGGCGTTGCCCGCCGGACAGGCCTCGGCCGCGCTCCTCGAGCTCGCCCTGCCAGCCCTCGGGCAGCGCGTCGTAGACGTCCTCGGCGTTGGCCGCGCGCAGCGCGTGCTCGGCCTGCTCGCGGGTCAGCCGGCCGTGCGGGTCGACGGCCTGCTGCAGCGTGCCGGCGAAGACCTGGCCGGCGGTGTCGCTGACCAGGATCGTCCGGCGTACGTCGTCGAGCCGGGCGTCGGCTAGGTCGACGCCGCCCAGCCGGACGCCCCAGTCGCGGCCGGCGAGCTCCTCGTCGCGGGCGGCGATCTCGGCGCGCCGGCGGGCGCGCTCGGCCCGGGCGCGCCTGGCTGCCCGCCCCTTGGCGTGCTCCTCGTCGTCGGCCGGGACCGGCTCGGTGTCGGCGGCGAGGTAGCGACCGAGGCGGTCGGCGAGGGCCGCGCTCTGCTCGGGTACGGCGCTGACCACGACGGTCAGCAGGCCGGGCCGGGCGACGAAGCCGCTGACCTCGTCGACGAGCTCGGCGGTCGCATCGAGCCGGCGCACCGCGTCGCGCTCGCGCCACGGCGGCTGCTGCTCGAAGATCGCGATCGCGCGGCGGGCGCTGACCAGCGCCCGCGTGGTCTTCTGCGCGAGCTCGAAGAACGTGCGGATCGGGCCGACCATGAACAGGCCGTAGCCGAGGAAGCTGATCAGCTGGCCGACCGTCAGCTCTCCGGCGGTCACCTGGCGCGAGCCCAGCCAGACGAGGCTGACCAGGAAGACACCGGACAGCAGCACACCCACCGCCTCGACGGCCGCCTGCCAGATGCCGGAGGAGACTCCGGCCTCACGGGCGAGCTGCGACTGCCGGGCGTAGTTGCGGCCGAAGGTCCGCTCGCCGCCGATGCCGCGCAGGATCCGCAGGCCGGCGACGATGTCGGCGGCCATCGAGGTGAGCTCGGAGTTGCGGCTGCGCTCGACCTGCTGGCGGCGGTGCAGCGGCCGGAGCAGAGGCAGCGCGGCACCGACCAGCACGGGCGCGGCGACCAGCACCACGACGCCGAGCAGCGGCGAGATCGACAGCACGATGGCGGCGACGGTCAGGTAGGACACCAGCTGGCCGATCGCGCGGGCGATCACCTCGGTCATCGCACCGAACTCGTCGGCGTCGCTCGAGGCCACGCTGAGCACCTCGCCGGTCGGCGACCGGCGCGGGAGCACGTGGCCCATCTGCGCGACCTTGCGCGTCACCATGTCGGTGGTCCCGTAGAGCGCGATGAGCCAGGTGCGCACCACGAAGGTGTGGAACACGACGCCGAACGCGCCGCCGACGAGGACGACGGCCAGCAGCAGCGCCGACCAGCCCCACAGCGCGGTGATCGAGCCGCCGAGGATCGCGTCGTCGACGGCCCGGCCGAAGATCCACGGACCCAGCGTCATGGGCAGGAACCACATCAGCGACGAGAGCGACGAGAGGGCGATGACCTTCCACTGGCGCAGCAGCATCCAGCGGAGGAAGGCTCCTGGCGACCTGGTGTCGGGGTCGGCCTCGGCGAGGCTCCCGTCCCCGGAGAGGAAGGTGCGGACGCGGGGCGGGAAGTCTTGCATGGCGAGGAGCAAGCCTAGGTTGGCGGCGACCCCGCCAGCGACCGGTTTTCCGTGCCGTGCGTCACCACCGCTCCCCCTCGGGCGGCGGGGTACGGCGGATCCGGTCGGCCGTGACCGCCCATGAAGACTGGCAGGGGACACGGCCTTGCCCGAGCCCCTAGGGTGCTGACATGGCTCGCGTCCTGGCAATCGTCCTGGCCGGCGGGGAGGGAAAGCGGCTGATGCCGCTCACCGTTGACCGCGCGAAGCCGGCCGTGCCCTTCGGTGGCTCCTACCGGCTGATCGACTTCGCGCTCTCCAACCTGGTCAACGCCGGCTACCTCAAGGTCGCGGTGCTGACCCAGTACAAGTCACACTCGCTCGACCGGCACATCTCGCTGACCTGGCGGCTGAGCAGCCTGCTCGGCAACTACGTCGCGCCGGTGCCGGCGCAGCAGCGGCGCGGGCCCAACTGGTACCTCGGCAGCGCCGACGCCATCTACCAGTCGATGAACCTCATCAACGATGCGAAGCCCGACCACATCGTGGTGTTCGGCGCCGACCACGTCTACCGGATGGACGCCTCGCAGATGGTCGACGCGCACATCGAGTCGGGCGCCGGCGCGACCGTCGCCGGCATCCGGGTGCCGCGCAAGGACGCCTGGCAGTTCGGCGTCATCAAGACCGCGCCCGACGGCACCGGCATCGAGGAGTTCCTCGAGAAGCCGGCCGACCCGCCCGGGCTGGTCGACTCGCCCGACGAGTCCTACGCGTCGATGGGCAACTACGTGTTCACCACCGAGGCGCTGGTCGAGGCGCTGGAGAAGGACGCCGCCAACCCGACCAGCCGTCACGACATGGGCGGCGACATCATCCCGATGATGGTCGAGCAGGGCCGGGCCGCGGTCTACGACTTCAAGCGCAACGAGGTGCCGGGCGCCACCGAGCGCGACCGGGACTACTGGCGCGACGTCGGGACGCTGGACAGCTACCACGACGCGCACCTCGACCTGGTGTCGACCGTGCCGATCTTCAACCTCTACAACACCGACTGGCCGATCTTCACCTCCAACTCCCACCTGCCGGGCGCGAAGTTCAGCCAGGGCGCGAGCGTGCGCGACTCGATCGTGTGTGCTGGGTCGATCGTCTCGGCGGCGTCGGTGGAGTCGTCGGTGATCGGCACCGAGGTGTTCGTGGGCGACGGCGCCTACGTCCAGCGCAGCGTGCTGCTCGACGGCGTGCGCATCGGGCGCGGCGCCGTGGTCCGCAACGCGATCCTCGACAAGAACGTCGTCGTCCCCGACGGCGCCCTGATCGGGGTCGACCACACCGAGGACCGGCGCCGCGGCTTCGTGGTCAGCGAGGGCGGCGTCACCGTGCTCGGCAAGAACCAGAAGGTCCCGGACTGACCCACGCGAGGACACTCACCAGAGCCGGCGGGTGAGCCGCTCGAACTGCTCCTGGTCGATCAGCGCGGTCGGCTGCCCGGTACGGATCCGCTCGCGTACGCCGTACAGGTTGACGCCCTCGGCCGTGCCGACGCCGCCCGATCGCTGACGGCCGAGGACGACGACGGTCGTGGAGTCGGAGACCCGGCTCTGCACGCGGGCACCGGCTCGTCGCGCGCGCTCGGCGGCCCGGGCGCGCGGAAGGCCGTCGAGGCGGCCGGTGAAGACGACGGTGTGCCCGCGCAGGCTGCGCGGTGCGCGGCCGGGCTTCATCTGCACCCGGCGGAGCCCGGACAGCGCCTCGACGGCGTCGAACGCGTCGAGGTAGCGCTTGGACCTCGCGCCGGTCGCGTGCCAGATCCAGGCCTTGAACGCGTCGGAGCAGTCGAGGGCGGCGATCGCCCGGACGGACACCGACTGGTTCCACCAGACCTCGCCGGACAGCAGCGTCCCGGCGAGCAGGCCGACCTGGTAGATGTCGTCGTGCGGTCCCCACACCGACCCGGCGGTGACGTTGCCGGGGGCGAAGTCGCCCTGCAGGCGCGAGGCCTTCGACGGGCTGGTGTCGACGACGAGCTTGGAGATGCCGAAGTCGCCGAGCACCAGGTGGCCGTCGCGCAGGTAGACGTTGTCGGGCTTGATGTCACGGTGCAGCAGCCACACCGCGTGCATCCGCTGCAGCACGGTCAGCAGCGCGCGGATCTCGCGGCGCACCTTGCTCTCCGGCCAGGCCAGGCCCTCGCCCTCGACCGCGTCCCAGACCGTGCCCTCGGCCATGTACTCGAAGACCAGCACGTGCCGGCGGCGCTGCCGCGGACCGCGCCCGGTCGCGTCGACGAACACGTCGAGCAGCTCCACGACGCGCGGGTCGCCGGCGAGCAGCCGGCCGAAGTACGCCTCGCCGTGCCAGTCGTCGAGGCTCTTGCACACCTTGATGCACACCTCGCGGCCGCGGCGGCCCGAGGGCGTGAGGCGGTGCCCGTAGTAGGTCTGCCCGAAGCCGCCCTCGCTGAGCAGCCGCTCCACGACGTACGGCGTGCCGGTGTCGTTGTGCAGCAGGGTGCCCGCACGGAGCCTGGACATGTCGGCCATCCTGCCCGGCCCCCCTCCTGGTCCGGGCGGGGCCTCGGCGTCAGGTGGCCGGTTCCTCCGGTACGCCGGACGCTCCCGCCGTCGCCGCGGCGACCCCGACGACGGCCACGACGAGCCCGACGGCCTCGCGCGCCGACAGGGTCTCGCCGAGCACCAGCCAGGCCAGCAGCGCGGTGACCGGTGGCGACAGGAAGAACACCGCCGACCCGGCGCTGGCGCCGCCGCGGCGCACGAGCACGCCGAGGAGCACGAGGCCGGCGAACGAGTTGACCAGCGCGAGGTAGCCGAGCACGCCGATCGCCCGAGGCCAGTCGAGGACCGGGTCGCCGCCCTCGACGAGCAGGGCGAGCAGGAGCAGCGGCGGTCCGGAGACCGCGAACTGGATCGCGGCCGACCAGAGCGGGTCCGGACCGTGCCCGATCCAGCGCTGCCCGAGCGTGCCGAGGCTGAGCGCGAGCACGCCGACGAGTCCGAACCCCAGGCCGATGCCGCCGCCCGCGGCCTCGACGTCGGGACCGAGCACGACCAGCACACCGGCGACGCCCAGCACGAAACCGAGGACCTGCACCCGGGACAGCCGCTCCCCCGCCACCAGTCCGGCGACGACCGCGGTGAGGACCGGGCTCAGCGAGTGCAGCAGCGCGCCGAGCGTCGCGCCGAGGCCGGCGGCGAACGCGAGGTACATCGCGCCGAACTGCACGCCGTTCATCACGAAGCCGACGACGGCGATCCGCACGGCCGCGGCCCGGTCGACCCGCAGCGGTCCGCGCAGCACCCGGGCGACCACCAGGACGATCACGGCGGCCAGCACCATCCGCCACCCGACGAGCGCCAGCGGCTTCATCACGGTGACGCCGTACGGCCCGGCGATGTAGCCGCTCGACCAGACGAGCACGAACGCGAGCGCGGGGAGGTACGGCAGGGTCCGCGTGGTCCCGAGAGTGCGCGTGGCCATTTGCCCGCCACGCTAACCAGTACCGGCGCGGGTCAGGTCAGCGGGGGAACGCCTTCCCGGCGATCTCGCGGACGACCAGGACGCCGTTGGCGCGCTCGGCGCGGACGGTGACGGGGCCCGCCGCGGCGAGCCCGGTGAGCTCTTCGTTCAGCGTCTCCGGGATGCTGTCGCCGTCGTAGTCGGCGGGCGCGGGTGCCTGCAGTGCCGCGGCCGGACCGAGGTCCAGCTTGATCCCGCCCAGGCACCAGCCGGTGTCGCAGGGCGCCAGCTGCCCGGTGACGGGCTCGACGGCAGGCTGGGTCGGCGACGGCTGGGTCGGCGAGGGCTGCGTCGGCGTGGGCGTGGGCGTCGGGCTCGGTGAGGGCGACGGCTTGGGCTTCGGCTTCGGCTTGGGCGACGGTGTCGGGTCGGCCTTGGGCGTCGACTTCGGCTTGTCCTGGTCCCGCTTCTTCTTGGGACGGTCGGCCCTGTCGTCGTCCTTGCGCTTGTCCTTCTTGTCGTCCTTCGTGCCGTCCTTCTTCTTGTCCTTGCTCTTCTTGGCCTTCTTCTCGTGATCGGGCGCGTCCGGCGACGGGATCACGAAGACGCCGGTGCGGTAGCCGACCTCGAAGGCGCGGACCAGCGCGACGTAGTAGTCGGACGGGTTGTAGCGCAAGATCGCGGCGTCCATGGCGTCGCTGTCGCGCAGGTCGGCACCGGCGCACAGGTAGTCGGCGGCGGACAGCGCGGCGTCGTCGATGTCGTGCGGGTTCTTATCGCCGTCACCGTCGCCGTCGCGGCCCGCCCAGGCCCAGGTGCTCGGGATGAACTGCATGGGCCCGACCGCGCGGTCCCACTTCTCGTCGCCGTCGAGCTTGCCGCCGTCGGTGTCGTGGATCGCGGCGACCGGCCCCTTGCCGTTGAGCGCGACGCCGATGATCGCGGGACGGGAGACGCCGTCGGTGGCCAGCACCGAGCCGGCGTACCGCCCGTGGTCGGACTCGACCCGGCCGATCGCGGCCAGCAGCGTCCAGGGCAGGTGGCAGGCGGGGTCGGTGCCCGCCGTGGTGTTGGCGGCACGCTTGTACGCCGTCAGCGCGGCCTGCGGCAGGTCGTGCGAGGCGAGCTGGCTGGCGGTGAACACGTGGCCGCCGCGCGGGCTGTCGACGCGAACCTTGCGGTGCTTGTCCTTGCGCGCCACCAGCGTCGTGGACGGCTCGATCGCCTGCGGCTGCACCGGGGAGAACCGGGCGTCCCGGTGCTGCTGCATCACGGGACCCTGCATCACGGAGCTCGGCGCCTGGGTCGGCTCCCCAGTGCCAGCCTCCTCAGGGCCACCGTTCGCGGCCGCGGCCGTGGCCGTCACCGCGAGGGCGACGGCGAGCACCGCCACGGCCGGCAGCTTCGCGGCATGCGCGATCCGGTCGAGATGTGGGTGCTGTCGGGACACGAGTGCTTTCTTCCCCCATGTATTGCGGACGTCCTCGACGACGCTATGCCGCATCCCGGTCGACATGCCAGGAACCTGTCCGAATGGTCCGGAAGGACCCGGAGTGATGGCCTGCCCGGGCCACTCCGTGGTCCTCAAGGCCGCCTGAACGGTGGGTCCCCTGGACCAGCCCACGGCCAGCCAGTGTCAGTGCACCCTCACATCACACGGAAGCGCAGCCCGGCGGCGATCAGGCGCTCGGTCAGCCGGTCGCCCATCGCGACGGCGGTGGTGACCTGGCCGGCCGTCTCCGGGTTGTCGTCGAAGGCCAGGCTGAGCGCGGCCTCCCCGAGCATCTTCGCGGTCTCGGTGTAGCCCGGGTCGCCACCGGCCACCTCAGTGCGCACGGTCTGCCCGCCGCCCTCGGCGAGGAACCGCATGGAGAACCGCGACCGGGCGCGCTTCTCCTCGCTCGGACCACTGCCCTGCGGCAGCCGGTTGAGCAGCTGCTTGCGCAGCGGCGGGACCTGGGCCGCGGCGGCGAGCAGCCCGACCGCGCCGACGCCGCCGACGACCGTGGGCAACCGCTTGACGGCGGCGTAGTGGGCGTAGCTGAAGTCCGGGCCGTAGCGGTCGAGCGCGATCGCGGACCGCTTCACCACGAACGGGTCGATGGTGGGCAGCGGCACCAGCCACTGACCGGTGTCCGGGTCGCGGTGCGGACGCTTCGCGACCGTGCGCACCCGGCGCCCCGCCTCGACGTGCGGACGCGGCTCGACCTTGCGGCGCTCGGCCAGGGCCCGCTTCATCTGGCCGGCGCGGGAGAACGCGTTGAGGGCGGAGGCGAACGTGCCGCCCGAGATCATCCCGCTGGCGCGGAGCATGCCCGTCATCGTGATCGGTACGCCCTCGGGCAGCTGCTTGACGGTGAACAGCGCGCCCAGGTCGTGCGGGATCGAGTCGAACCCGCAGGCGTGCACGATCCGGGCGCCGGTCTCGACCGCCCGCTGGTGGTGGCGGAGGTACATCGTGTCGACGAACTCGGGCTCACCCGTCAGGTCGGCGTAGTCGGTGCCCGCCTCGGCGCATGCCGCGACCAGACCGGCGCCGTGCTCGACGTACGGCCCGACGGTGGTGACGACCACCCGGGTCTGCTCCGCCACCGCGCGCAGCGAGGCGTCGTCGTGAGCGTCGGCGTGGAGCAGCGGCAGGTCGGCCAGCGCGGGGTCGAGCGCAGTGAGCCGTTCGCGGACCGCCTCGAGCTTGGCCCGGTTGCGTCCGGCCAGCGCCCAGCGGCAGCCGTCGGGCACGTGCTGGGCGAGGTACTCAGCGGTGAGCGCGCCGGTGAAGCCGGTGGCGCCGAACAGCACCAGGTCGTACGCGCGGTCGTCGAGAGGCTGGGGAGACATGTCGCCACTGTGCCCGAGCCTCGGGCGGTGGAACCGCCGGGGGCCCTGCGGCGTCCCATCGTCGTGCACCTGCCCGCCCGTGCCGCGCTCGTCGCAGCGGTGCTCCCGCTGCTCGCCGGTCCGGCCGCGCCGCTTGCCGAGCCCCCGGCAGTACCCCACACGACCGGGCCGAGCGATCCGAGCGGGCCGAGCGGGCAGGGCACCCCGACCACCACGAGCGGTCTGGACGGGTTCACGGACTGCGAGGCGCTGCGCCGGTGGTACGTCGACGCGGCGCTGCCGAAGGTCGGCCCGTGGGGCTGGAACGTGCCGGTGGTGTTCGACGCCGACGCGGTGCGCGCCACGCGCCCGGGTGCCGTCGGTGCGGCCGACGCGGCGGTGGGCAACGGCCCGACCGGCACCAACGTGCAGGAGGCGGGCGTCGACGAGCCGGACGTGGCGAAGACCGACGGTTCCCTGCTCGTGCGCGTGCTCGGCCGGCGTCTGGCGGTCGTCGACGTCAGCGGCGAGCGCCCCCGCGAGCTGTCCCGTATCCGGCTGCCCGGCAACCACGTCGTCGACCCCGAGCTGCTGCTCGCCGGCGCCGACGTGCTCGCACTGTCCACCGAGGGCGGCGGTCACGGCCAGCGCATCGCGTTCCCGGGCGGTGGGTCGGTCGGCGACCGGACCCACGTCACGCACGTCGACCTGACGGACCCCGCGGCGCCCGTCGTGCGCAGCCATCAGCGCGTGGACGGATCGCTGGTCGAGGGGCGGGAGTACGGCGACGGCACGGTGCGCCTGGTCGTCCGCACCGGCCTGCCGGAGCTCGACTTCGTGCACCCGACGCCCGACCGCCCGCCGGCCGAGGCGCGCCGGCAGAACCGGGCGATGGTCCGGGCCACGCCGATCCAGACCTGGCTGCCCGGGATCCGTCAGGGCGACGGCCGCGGGCGGCACCGGCTGCTGGACTGCACGTCGGTGCTGCACCCCGCACGGTCGGCCGGCTTCGGAGCGCTGAGCGTGCTCACCCTTCCGGTGTCCGCTCCCCGTCGCGTCGAGACGACCGGGGTCCTCGCCCAGGGCGACCTGGCGTACTCCTCGGCGGACCGGCTCTACGTCGCAACAGTGGACGCGCCGTGGTGGGACCTCGCGCTGCGCGGCGACGGCGTGCTCGAGGAGCCGCCGTCGACCGAGGTGCACGCCTTCGGCCTCGACGGGCCCGCGACGACGTACCTCGCCAGCGGCCGGCTGCCCGGCACGGTCCGGGACCGGTGGTCGCTCAGCGAGCACGACGGCGTGCTGCGGGTCGCGACCGCGCTGGGCCGAGGCTGGCTGCCGCGCGAGAACGCCGTGCAGACGCTGGTCGAGCGCGACGGCCGGCTGGTCCGCCTCGGCCGGGTCGCGGGGCTCGGCCCGCGCGAGCAGATCCAGTCGGTGCGGTGGCTGGGCGATCTCGCGATCGTCGTCACGTTCCGGCAGGTCGACCCGCTGTACACCCTCGACCTGTCCGACCCCGCCGCTCCGCGCGTGGTCGGCGCGCTCGAGGTGCCCGGTTTCTCCGGCTACCTGCACCCGCTGGGCGACGGTCTGCTCCTCGGGTTGGGCGAGCACGCGACGCGGCGCGGCCGGAGCCTCGGTGCGCAGGCGGCGGTCTTCGACCTCGCCGACCTGGCTCACGTCCGGCGGGTCTCGGCCGCTCGGTTCGGGCGGCTGGACCGGTTCGCCGCGGCCTGGGAGACCCGCGCCTTCACGTACCTGCCGGACCGCGGGATCGCGCTGGCGTCGATGGAGAGCTGGGGCCGGTACGGCGGCACCCGGCTGGTCGCACTGCGGGTCGGCGAGGACGGCTCGGTGGCCCCGACCGGCTCGTGGTCGGCCGGGCGGTGGAAGGCGAGCGCCGTCCGCGCGCTGCCCCTCGACGACAGCCGAGTGGCGCTGGTGCGCCCCGGCGACCGGCCGGTGCGGCTGCTGGACCTGGACTGACGGTGGGTACTGCGGCGTAAGTTGACCGTATGTGCCGAAACATCCGCGTGCTGCACAACTTCGAGCCGCCGGCCACCCGCGACGAGGTGCACGCCGCCGCGCTCCAGTACGTCCGCAAGGTCAGCGGCACCACGCGGCCGTCGCAGGCCAACCAGGAGGCCTTCGACGACGCGGTGCGTGAGGTCGCCGACGCCACCAGCCGGCTGCTCGAGCGGCTGGTCACCAACGCGCCCCCGAAGGACCGCGAGGTCGAGGCGGCCAAGGCGCGCGCCCGGGCGGAGCTCCGCTACGGCACCTGACCGCGTCTCGGAGGCGCTCGCGGCCGTGCGCCGCGAGTGGTTCCTCCCGCCCGGCCAGCGCCGGTTCGCCGGCCTCGACCAGCCGTTGCCGATCGGCTACGACCAGACCAACAGCCAGCCGACCACCGTGCGGCACTGCCTCGAGCACCTGGACGTGCAGCCGGGTCAGCGGGTGCTCGACGTCGGCTGCGGCTCGGCGTGGACGACCGCGCTCCTCGCCCACCTCGTCGGGCCCGAGGGCGACGTGACCGGTGTCGAGGTGGTGCCGGAGCTGGTCGAGTTCGGCCGGTCGAACCTCGGGCGGCTCGACCTCGACCCCGAGCGCGTGCGGGTCGAGCAGGCGCTCCCCGACGTGCTCGGCTGGCCCGCGCGGGCGCCGTACGACCGGATCCTGGTGTCCGCGGAGGCGCACGAAGTGCCTGAAGCACTCGTCGACCAGCTCGCGGACGACGGGCGGATGGTCGCGCCCGTCGCGGGCTACCTGTGCGTGGTGACGCTCGGTCCCGGGCGTGAGGTCCAGGTCAGGCGACTGGGGCGCTATCGGTTCGTACCGTTGCGGACGCCGCCCCGCCCCGCGTCTCGTTGACCGCCGTGGTCGCGATGCCGGTGAACGCGAAGGCGAGGGCCACCACCTGGCCGACCTGGGCCACGCGGCCGAACTGGCCGGCGATCGGGATCGTCGCGACGAAGACCAGCAGGAGCAGCGGCACCCAGACGGGTGTGCGTCGCGCGATGAAGAGCGCGATGGCCACGAGCAACGCGCCGATCGCGAAGCACGCCACCCAGCCGAAGAGGAACACGCTCAGCCCGACGTCGCGGGCGACCGAGTCGAGCGAGCCCGCGTCGATCGCCTTGTGCTTCACCAGGGCGCGGAAGAAGACCAGCAGCATCGCGTAGCCCGACGTACCGATCACGCCGACCGCGAAGACCGACACCGCGACGACCCCGAACCGGCGGGCGCGGACGTTGAACATCGTCAGCAGCGCCGGGAGCCCGAGCGTGAGCGACACGGAGGCGAAGAAGTACATCACCGACATCGCCAGCCAGCGGCCGTCCGCCATCGCGACGGTGCGCACGGTCTCCACCGCGTCGCCGTCCGGCCCCACGGGATTGAGGACGACCCCGAACGCCAATGCCATCGCGCCGACCACCAGGGCGGAGGCCGAGAGCGGGATCCAGTCCCAACGCATGAGGAGAAGGCTAAGCCCCGACCCGGCCCCGCACCATGTTTGCGAAGGAGACGTTGGCGTTCCGTATCAGAATTCGCCCTTCGCCGGTCCGTACCCTGGGTGCGTGACCACGCTGACCGAGCCTCCATGGCCGCCAGCCGCCGAGACTCTCGAGCTCTTCGAGCAGGCGCTCGACGTCCTCGCCGACCGGCCGCTGCTGGTGCTCACCGGCGCGGGGATCAGCACCGACTCCGGGATTCCCGACTACCGCGGCCCGGGCTCGCCGAACCGGACCCCGATGACCTACCAGGAGTTCGTCGCCGGGCCGCAGGCGCAGCGTCGCTACTGGGCGCGCTCGCACCTCGGCTGGCAGCGGATGGGCCGCGCCGTCCCCAACGCCGGCCACCACTCCGTCGCCGCGCTGGAGGCGCAGGGCCGGTCGGCTCTGACGATCACGCAGAACGTCGACGGCCTGCACGAGGCCGCCGGCTCCCGCCAGCTGTGCGCCCTGCACGGCCGCGTCGCCGACGTCATCTGCCTCGGCTGCCGGTCCGTCACGTCGCGGGCCGCCCTGGCCCAGCGGCTCGACGAGCTCAACCCCGGCTGGCTCGAGGCGCACGCCGACGTCGCCTCACGCCCCGACGGCGACGTCGACCTCGAGGACACCGCCGGCTTCGTCGTACCGCCGTGCGACGGGTGCGGCGGCGTGCTCAAGCCGGACGTGGTCTTCTTCGGCGAGAACGTGCCCAAGCCTCGAGTCGAACGCTGCTACGCCGCCGTGGAAGCCCTCGCCGACTGCGACGGAGCCCTGCTCGTCCTCGGCTCGTCGCTGACCGTGATGTCCGGCTTCCGGTTCGTGCGCACCGCCGCCAAGCTCGGCGTCCCGGTGGTCATCGTCAACCGCGGTACGACGCGGGCCGACGACCTCGCGACGGTCAAGCTGCACGCCGGGACGAGCGAGTTCGCGACTGCGTTGGTGGGCTGCTGAGGCTGTCGGTTTACCACCGGCTGCTGGGATCCCGTCGCAACCGGGCCGAAACTTCACGTGGGATCTGCCAGGAACGCGTGGGGAGCTCTGTGGAAAACGGGCTGGCTGGGTTGTCGGGGTACCAGCAGAAGGTGTTTCTCCGTCACTTCTGGGCCGACGCATCGCCCGGGAGGTGACCGAACAAGCCCGGAGGTTTGCGCCCCGGACGCGCAAGACCCCGATTCGTCCGCACCTGCTCCGCCCAGGACGGACGCAAGTTCGCAGACGAATCGGGGTCGAAGCAGCAAGCCTCAGAGGCTCTGCAGGATCTCCCGCATCAGCGAGGCGGTCTCGGACGGCGTCTTGCCGACCTTCACGCCGACGGCCTCGAGGGCCTCCTTCTTCGCCTGGGCGGTGCCGGAGGAGCCGGACACGATCGCGCCGGCGTGACCCATGGTCTTGCCCTCGGGCGCGGTGAAGCCGGCGACGTACCCGACGACCGGCTTGGTGACGTTGTCCTTGATGTACGCCGCCGCGCGCTCCTCGGCGTCGCCGCCGATCTCGCCGATCATCACGATCGCCTTGGTCTCCGGGTCGGCCTCGAACGCCTCGAGGGCGTCGATGTGCGTGGTGCCGATGATCGGGTCACCGCCGATGCCGATCGCGGTGGAGAAGCCGAAGTCCCGCAGCTCGTACATCATCTGGTAGGTCAGCGTGCCGGACTTCGACACCAGGCCGATGGGGCCCTTGCCCGCGATGGTGTGCGGGGTGATGCCGGCGAGCGACTCCTCGGGCGTGATGATGCCCGGGCAGTTCGGGCCGATCATCCGGGTGCCCTTGCCCTGCAGGTACGACCACACCTCGGCGGTGTCCTGCACGGGCACGCCCTCGGTGATCACCACGAGCAGGCCGATGCCGGCGTCGATGGCCTCGATGCAGGCGTCCTTGGTGAACGCCGGCGGCACGAACACGACCGACACGTCCGCGCCGGTCTCGGACATCGCCTCCTTGACGCTGCCGAAGACCGGGAGCTCCTTGCCGCCGAGCTCGACGGTGGTGCCGGCCTTGCGGGCGTTGACGCCGCCGACGATGTTGGAGCCGGCGTCGAGCATGAGGGTGGTGTGCTTGGAGCCCATCCCGCCCGTCATGCCCTGGACGATGATCTTGGAGTCCTTGTTCAGGTAGATCGACATCTTCTTGTACGTCCTCTTCGTCTCGGGCTCAGGCGTTCGCGAGCTCGGCGGCCTTGTCGGCCGCGCCGTCCATCGTGTCGACCTGGGTGACCAGGGGGTGGTCGAGCTCGTCGAGGATGCGACGGCCCTCGGCCACGTTGTTGCCGTCGAGGCGTACGACGAGGGGCTTGGTCGCCTCGTCGCCCAGGATCTCCAGCGCACCCTTGATGCCGTTGGCGACCTCGTCGCAGGCGGTGATGCCGCCGAACACGTTGACGAACACGCTCTTGACCTGCTGGTCGCCGAGGATCACGTGCAGACCGTCGGCCATCACCTGCGCGTTGGCGCCGCCGCCGATGTCGAGGAAGTTGGCGGGCTTGACGTTGCCGTGCTTCTCGCCGGCGTACGCGACGACGTCGAGCGTGGACATGACCAGGCCGGCGCCGTTGCCGATGATGCCGACCTCGCCGTCGAGCTTGACGTAGTTGAGGCCCTTGTCCTTGGCCTGCGCCTCGAGCGGGTCCTCCTCCTCGCGGATCACGAACTTGGCGTGATCCTCGTGGCGGAAGTCGGCGTTGTCGTCGAGCGACACCTTGCCGTCGAGCGCCTCGAGCTTGTCGCCGGCCAGGCGGGCGAGCGGGTTGACCTCGACGAGGGTGGCGTCCTCCTCGACGAAGACCTTCCACAGCGCGAGGACCATCTGCACGGCCTGGTCGCGCAGGGCGTCGGGGAACGCGGCCTCCGCGACGATCGCGCGGGCCTTCTCCTCGTCGACGCCCGCACCCGGGTCGATGGCGATCTTCTTCACGGCGTCGGGGTTGGTCTTGGCGACCTCCTCGATCTCGACGCCGCCCTCGACGCTGGCGATGCAGAGGTACTGGCGCTGCGCGCGGTCGAGCAGGAACGAGAAGTAGTACTCCTCCTCGATGCTCGCCGCCGGCGCGATCAGGACGCGGTTGACCTTGAGGCCCTTGATCTCCATCCCGAGGATGTTCGACGCGTGCTGCTCGGCCTCGTCGGGCGTCTTGGCGAGCTTCACGCCGCCGGCCTTGCCGCGGCCGCCCGCCTTCACCTGGGCCTTGACCACGACGGTCCCGAGCTCCTCCGCTGCCGCGCGGGCCTCGGCCGGCGTGTTGGCCACGATGCCGAGGGTGACCGGCACGTCATGCTTCGCGAAGAGCTCCTTCGCCTGGTACTCCATCAGGTCCACAGGGATTACCCGTCCTTCTCGTCTCGGAGCTGTCCGGGCACACAGCCGTCAGACGACGGGGCGCCCACGAGCCGACCCTAGACCCGTGGGGGTGCTGGCCTCCACGTCGGCCTGGTCACAGTCGTAGGTTGACCGCCATGAGCCCGTCGCACCCGGCCGCCCGTCCCGTCGAGACCTCTGTGGACTCCCACGGCGTCCGCATCGCCGTCCGCGAGCACTCCCCCGCCGCCCCGGACCGGCCGACGGTCGTCCTGGTGCACGGCTACCCCGACCGGCAGCAGATGTGGGACCTGGTGGTCGAGCACCTGCCTCCGGACCGCTTCCACGTCGTGACGTACGACGTACGCGGCGCCGGCGCCAGCGACGCCCCCGACGAGCTGCGCGAGTACGTCACCGACCGCCTCGTCGACGACCTCGCCGCGGTGATCGACGCGGTCGAGCCGGAGGGCCGCACCGGCCCGGCCGTCCACCTGGTCGGCCACGACTGGGGCTCGGTCCAGCTGTGGGACGCGGTCGGCGTCGCAGACGAGCACCCCGGGCTGCGCGGCCGGATCGCCTCGTTCACCTCGATCAGCGGGCCGTCCCTCGCCCACGTCGGCTGGCTGGCGCACCACCCCGACGGTCGCCGGCTGCGGCTGCTCCGGCAGGGGGCGCACTCCTGGTACATCTCCTTCTTCCGCCTGCCCGTCCTCCCCGAGCTGGTCTGGCGCAGGCTGCACCCGGTGCTCGGCCGGAGCATCGCGGCGAGGGAGGGCCTCGGCCGCGGGCACTGGGACGACGGCCTCGGCGACGACGCAGTCAACGGGCTGCGCCTCTACCGCGCCAACGTCGGCACCGGGCTGCACCGCCACATCGACGAGTGGAGAACCGACGTACCCGTCCAGGTCGTCCGTCCCACGCGCGACGCGTTCCTGACCGACCTGTTCCTCGACGACCTCGACAAGATCGCCACCGACGTCCGCGTGGTCGAGATGGACGCCGGCCACTGGGTCGCCCGCACCCACCCGGACGAGATCGCCGCACTCATCACCGAGCACGTCGACCGCACCAGCCGGGTTACCGGCGCGTAGCCTCCGGGCGGGTCGGCTCGTTGGGGATCCATGACCCGCCGTCGACCCACCGCAGCCACCGCCGCCGTCACCGCCGGCCTCACCGCCACCGCCGGCCTCGCCCTGCTCGCCCCGAGCGCGCCCGCCGCCGCCGACGACACCCCCGGCTACTCCGTCCGGCACATCACCGTCGACACCCGCGTCGGGCCGAACGGCGACCAGCCGTGCACCGTCACCGCGGACCTCTACACCCCCGACGGCGCGAGCCGCCGTAACCGCAAGCCCGCGATCCTCACCACCCACGGCTTCGGCGGCAGCAAGGACGACGGCAACCAGACCGCGATCGCCCGCGGCTTCGTGCAGGAGGGGTACGTCGTCCTCACCTACTCAGGCCTCGGCTTCGGCGGTTCCGGCTGCAAGATCCACCTCGACGACCCCGACTGGGACGGCAGGGCCGGCTCGCAGATGCTCGACGTGCTCGCCGGCAAGCGTGACTTCACCGACGAGGACACCGGCGCCACCGGCCGGGTCCGGTACGTCGCCCGCGAGCGCAAGGGCGACCCGAGGGTCGGCATGATCGGCGGTTCCTACGGCGGCCAGATCCAGTACGCCGTCGCCATGCAGGACGAGCGGGTCGACGCGCTGATCCCGATCATCACCTGGAACGACCTGGAGTACGCGCTCGCACCCAACAACGCCGACCAGGTCGCGACCGGCCGCAGCGCCGACTCGCGCACGCCCGGCGTCGCCAAGCGGCAGTGGGTCGACCTGTTCTTCGCCGCCGGGATCATCGACGGCATCGACGACGCCCAGGTCGACCCGGGCCGCAACGTCGGCTGCCCCAACTTCGCCGACGAGGTCTGCCCGGCGGCGGTGCAGCTCAACGCTCTCGGCTACCCCGACGCCTCGATGCGCGACATGGCGGCACGGGCGTCTGTCGCGTCGTACATCGAGCGAATCAAGGCACCGACCCTGGTCGTGCAGGGCCAGAAGGACACGCTGTTCAACCTCCAGGAGGCCGTGGCGACCTTCAGGGGCCTGCGCCGCAACGGCACCGAGGCCCGCATGGTCTGGCAGTCCTGGGGCCACTCCGGCAGCGGCGCCGCACCCGGCGAGCTCGATCTCGACGCGTCCTCGCTGCGCGAGTCGTACCTCGGCCGCCGCTTCCTCGCGTGGATGGACCACCACGTCCGCGGCGACGAGACGGCGCCCGTCGGCCCGCGGTTCGCGTACTTCCGCGACTGGGTCCGCTACGACACCTCCGCCGGCGAGGCGGGCACGGCGGTCCAGAAGGCGTACGCCGAGAAGCGGGCGTACCGCGCGCCGATGACCGCCTCGCTGTTCTTCTCCGGCGCCGACGGCCTCACCCCGTCGCGCGACGCGGTCCAGGCGGGCTCGGCGTCCTACGCCAACGCCTCGGCCGTGCCGACGTCGTACTCCGAGACCTCCGGCCTCGAGGGCAACCAGGTGAACAACCCGGTCTCCGACGCGCCCGGCACGTTGGCGGCGTTCATCAGCGCCCCGCTCGCCCGGGGCGCCTCGATCGTCGGCAGCCCGCGGCTCACCCTGCACCTCGACGCACCCGTGGCCGCGCAGTCCCAGGCAGGCGGCCCCTCCGGGCAGCTGGTCCTCTTCGCCAAGCTGTACGACGTCGCTCCAGACGGAACGCCGACGCTGAAGCACCGGCTCGTCTCGCCGGTCCGCGTCGGCGACGTGACGAAGCCGGTCCGGGTCGAGCTGCCGGGGATCGTGCACCGGGTCCGCAAGGGCCACCGGATCCAGGTCGTGCTGGCGGCGAGCGACTTCGCCTACGCCGGCAACCCCGCTCCGCAGCCGGTCACCGTGACCACCAGCCAGGAGGAGCCGAGCGTGCTGCGACTCCCCCTGACCGGCGACCTGGTGTTCTAGGCCGACGGGCTCAGTCCGCGGCCCGCATCGCGCGGGCGCCGACGAGCAGGCCGAAGGCGCAGACGAGCGCGGCGGCGACGAAGCCGGCGGCGACCGTCGAGCCATCGAAGCTGCCCGCGAACAGCGCGCGCTCGGCGTCGACGACGTACGTCAGCGGGTTGGCCTTCGACGCGGTCTGCAGCCAGCCCGGCCCGGAGTCGACGGGCAGCAGCATCCCGGCGAGCAGCAGGATCGGGAACAGCAACGTCTGCTGCACGGTCCAGAAGATCCAGTCCGCGCCCTTCGCGGCGAGCGCCAGCGCGTAGGACAGCGACCCCAGCCCGATGCAGAACACCGACAGCATCACCAGGCCGACCACGGTGCCGGCGACGTGCAGCTCGAACGAGAACGGCACCACGACCGCGACCACGATCACGGCCTGCACGAGCACCGGCACGATCTCCTTCAGCGCACGACCCATCAGCAGCGCGGACCGCGACGTCGGCGTCACCAGCTGACGCTCGTGCGAGCCGGTCTGCATCTCGAAGAGCAGGTTGGACCCGGTCATCGAGGCGCCGAACAGGCAGGACATCACCACGATGCCGGGCACGAACCACTGCAGCGCTCCGCCGGCGAGCCCGGGCACGTTGCCGAGCAGCGGCGCGAAGAGACCGAGGAACACCAGCGGCTGGATCATCGAGAACACGACCGAGAACGGGTCGCGCAGCACCGGCCGCAGCTCGCGGCCGAACACGATCGCGGTGTCCCGCACGACGTTGCTCGGCGCGGTGAGAACGACGGGCCGGTCGGTGACGGCGGTGGCGGTCGTAGTGCTCATGCTGCGGCTCCGATCTGCTCGTCCTGCCCGGACTGCTCGGTGTTGGTCTCGCCCTGGATCTGGGTGTGCCCCTCGCGGAGGCTGCGACCGGTGAGGTTGAGGAAGACGTCGTCGAGGGTCGGGCGAGCGACCTCGACGGAGGCGGCCGGGACGCCGGCCTGCTGCAGGTCGACGAGCATCGCGGGGGCCAGGTTGCTGCCGGACGCGACGCGTGCGGCGACCTCCCGGCCCTCGTGCGCGACCTCGGCGTCGCCGTGACCGCGAGCGATGCGGGCCGCGGCGTGCGCGGCGTCGGCCGGCTCGGCGAACGTGAGCGTGATCCGGTCGCCGGCGTGGTCGGCCTTGAGCCGGGCTGGCGTGTCGTCGGCGACGAGCCGGCCGTGGTCGATGATCACGACGCGCTCGGCGAGCGAGTCGGCCTCGTCGAGGTAGTGCGTGGTGAGCACGACCGTCGTGCCGTACCGCTCGCGCAGCGCCACGACGTGCTCCTGCAGGTTGGCGCGGTTCTGCGGGTCGAGGCCGGTCGACGGCTCGTCGAGGAAGAGCAGTGCGGGCGCGTGGATCAGGCCCATCGCGATGTCGAGCCGCCGGCGCTGGCCGCCGGACAGCGAGGACACCTTGCGGTCGGCGACCTGCGCGAGGTCGAGCGAGTCGACGAGCTCGCCGGCGCGCTGCCGGGCGGCGGCCTTGGTCATGCCGTAGGCCAGGCCGTGGCTGACCAGCTCGTCGCGGCCGCGCTGGTTGTGCCCGGCGCCGTTGCCCTGCCCGATGTAGCCGATCGCGCGGCGCACGAGCCGCGGCTGCGTCGTCACGTCGTACCCGGCGACCCGCGCGGTCCCGGACGTCGGCGCGATCAGCGTGGTCAGCATCCGCAGGGTCGTGGACTTGCCGGCGCCGTTGGGACCGAGCAGGGCGACGAGCTCGCCCGGTGCGACCGTGAGGTGGAGACCGCGCACGGCCTCCACCGTCTGCTTGCGGACCGTGAAGGTCTTGGTGAGTCCGGCGGTCTCGATCATCTGGTGGTTTCGGTGGCTCATGTGACCCACGCTAGGGAGCCTTCCGGTCAGTTTCTGTCCTGAACGAGAACTAGTCTTCGAGGCATGTCAGGTTCCAGCGCCCGGATGCTCCAGCTGCTCTCCCTGCTGCAGACCCACCGCTTCTGGCCGGGCAGCGAGCTCGCCGGACGGCTCGAGGTCAGCGACCGCACGCTGCGGCGCGACATCGACCGGCTGCGTGAGCTCGGCTACCCGGTCGACGCGGTCCGGGGTACGGCGGGCGGCTACCAGCTGCGGGCGGGAGCGGCGCTACCGCCGCTGCTGCTCGAAGACGACGAGGCCGTCGCGATCGCCGTCGGGCTGCGCTCCGCGGCCGGCGGCATGGTCGAGGGCATCGCCGAGTCGTCCGTGCGCGCCCTGGGCAAGCTCGTGCAGGTGATGCCGCCGCGGCTGCGCCGCCGCGTCGACGCGCTGCAGGACGCCACGGTGCCGGTCGCGTTCGGCAGCGGCCCGACGTTCGACGCCTCGGTGCTCACCACGCTGGCGATGGCGTGCCGTGACGACGAACGGGTGCGCTTCGACTACACGCCGCGCGAGGGCGAGACGATGGAGCGGCACGTCGAGCCGTGCAAGCTCGTGTCACTCGGGCGGCGCTGGTACCTCGTCGGCTACGACCTGACCCGGCACGACTGGCGCTCGTTCCGCGTCGACCGGCTGAGCGACCCGCGGCCGACGGGTGTCCGGTTCCGGCAGCGCGACCTCCCGGAGCCGCACACCGGCGACCCGGCGTCGTTCGTGCAGGCCGGCATCCGCGCGGTGCCGCAGCGGCACGAGGTCTCGGTGCGCGTGCAGACGTCCGCGTCGTCCGTCGCGCAGGTCGTGCGCGGCTGGGGCGAGGTCGAGCCGCTGGGCGACGACGCCTGCCGGCTTCGGATGAGCGTCGACGACCTCGGCTGGCCGGTCATGGTGCTGGCCACGGTGGGCGCGCCGTTCGAGGTCGAGTCGCCGGACGCACTGGCAGAGGAGGTACGTCGCGTGGCGGCGCAGTTCGCAGCGTCCGCCTGACGCCGTACGACCGAGGCTCAGGCCTCGACCGCGGAGCTGTCCTGCACGTTGTCGCGGACCCACTCGACGATCTCGGTGGTCGTCGCGCCGGGGGTGAACACCTGCGCGACGCCGAGCTCCTTGAGCGGCGGGATGTCGGCCTCGGGGATGATCCCGCCGCCGATCACCACGATGTCGCGGGCGTCGCGCTCGTCGAGCAGCTCGATGAGCTTCTTGAACAGCGTCATGTGCGCGCCGGAGAGGACCGAGAGGCCGATGACGTCGGCGTCCTCCTGGATCGCGGTCTCGACGATCTGCTCGGGCGTCTGGTGCAGGCCGGTGTAGATGACCTCGTGGCCCGCGTCACGCAGTGCGCGGGCGATCACCTTGGCACCGCGGTCGTGCCCGTCGAGGCCGGGCTTCGCCACCACGATTCGGATCGGTGCAGCCATGACGGACACCTGCGCTTCCTTGAATGCCGGGGAGTGTTCACGGTGTTGACGGCGGACAGTTCACCTTGAGCGGCAGGCTAGTCTGGCGCGGGTCTGGTCACTAGGCCGGGTTCTGTTTCGCTCCCCGTGAGATGGGGCACGTCTGCTCCGAGCCTCCGGGGGACCTGACGCGGGTCGCGGATGGCGGCGTGGGCCGGCCCACAGTCAGGTAGGGGGCGAACGGGACATGTCGTGACTGTTCCGTTATTGTTCATGCTCGCGTGCCCCCGACGTAAAGGATTCACCTGTGGCGAATCACCGTGCCGAGAGGCGTGCGCCCTCTCGCCGGAGCGACGCGGCTCGCGTGGGGGCGCGGGCCACAACCCCTTCTCCTGCAAGGACGTCCGCGCTGAGTGGTTCCGCTCCGGGCGACCTCGCAACCAGTACCTCGAACGACGTTCCCGTAAACGTCGCGAATTCCGTGGCGGCACCCGCATCTGATGCAAGGGCCGCCACGTCGGCTGTCCGACCTGCATCGGCTCCCGGCAAGCGCCGCGCCGCCAAGCCGACCCGGCGTGACCGGGTCGCCGCTCGCAACGCCGAGCGGGAGGCCGCCCGCAACGCCGAGCGTGCCGCCCACGAGGCCGCCCGTGAGGCCGCCCGTGAGGCCAAGGAGCAGGAGCGCGCCGCCATCGAGGCGGCCCGCAACGCCGAGCGTGCCGCGCGTGAGAGCGCCCGCGCCGCCGCGTTCACCCGCAGCAGCAACGACACGACCAAGGACAAGGCCGGCAGCAACCGCGGCGGCCACACCGGCGGCCGCAAGAGCCTGTTCCCGGGGCTTCCCTCCGCGCCCACGATGATCGGCGCCACCGCGCTGGCCTTCGCCGCGGTCGGCGCCACCGTGAGCCAGCAGAACGTCTCGACGCCCGAGTACCAGAAGTTCGCCTCCCAGGCGAGCGTCCTCAACGCCGCGACCAGCATGGGCTCCAGCGACGCCGTCAGCGGCCGCCAGCGCGCGGTCAGCCGCGACAGCGAGCGGCAGGCGCTCCAGGACGCCGAGGACGCAGAGCTCCTCGCGGCCGCCGAGGACCAGGCGAAGGAGCGCGACGCCGCTCTCGCCGCCCTCGCCGAGAGCGCGCAGAAGCACGCCAAGGTCATCGCCCGCAACGCCTGGCAGTTCGCGCTGCCGACCGGCACCTACCGGGTGTCCCACAGCTTCGGCCAGTGCTCCTACCTCTGGGCCAACTGCCACACCGGCGAGGACTTCGGCGCGCCCTACGGCACCCCGATCCTCAGCATCGCGTCCGGTGTGGTGACGTCCGCGGGCTACGACGGCTCCTACGGCAACAAGACCGTCGTCACGCTCGAGGACGGCACCGAGCTCTGGTACTGCCACCAGTCCTCGATGAACGTCACCGTCGGCCAGACCGTCGAGCCCGGCGAGACGATCGGCGCCGTCGGCGACACCGGCAACACCACCGGCCCTCACCTCCACCTCGAGGTGCGCCCGGGCGGCGGCGACCCGACGTCGCCGCTGGAGGCGCTGGCCGTGCACGGCGTCACCCCCTGACGCACGGCGAGAGCCCTCAGAGCACCGCCGAGCGCAGCGACTCGCTCGCTGCGACGAGCAGTCCCGCCAGCGCGCACACCAGACCGGTCAGCACCGTCGCCGGCACGACGCCCGCCCAGCCGGCGACAGCGCCGAGCGCCACGGTCCCCGCCAGGATCGGTGCGGCCTGGACGACCCCGACCAGGGCCTGGAACCGCGCGAGCATGCCGTCCGGCGTGCGTCGTACGACGAGCGGGAAGACGTGCGCCGTGAAGGTCGCCGTGCCGGCGCCCATCACGAGCGCGGCCGCGAGCGCCAGCGCCAGCGGCGCCGCCACGGCGATCACCACGACCGCGGCGCCGGCGACCACCGGCCCGGCCACCAGCGGCACGACCGGCCGCGGGGCGCTCCCCCGCCGGGCCACGACGAGGGTGACAGCGATGGAGCCGAGCACCCACGCCGACTCGACCATGCCCGTGCCCACCACACCCCAGCCGTGCCGGCGGCCGAGCAGCGGCACGCTGAGGGAGAGCAGCGGCAGCAGCGTTCCCGCGACGAGGGCGACGGCACCGAGCAGCGACACCATCCCGGGCGTGGTGCGGGCGGCGGCCAGCCCGGCGCGGACCGAGCCCTGGCCGGGTTGCGGCGTGTCCGGGCGCGGCGGACGCACCAGCAGCAGCGCCGCGAGCAGGACGGCGGCGGTGACCGCAGCGAAGATCAGTCCACCGACAAGACCGGCCGCGGCGACGACCAGGCCGCCCGCCGGCGGGCCCAGGAATCGCGCGGTCTGCAGGACGGTGCTCACCGTCGACATCAGCCGAGGCAACCGGTCATCGTCGGCGAACAGCCGCGGGTAGGCACCGGCGGCTGGGTAGCCGACCGCGCTGACCACCCCCAGGCCGAGGGCGAGCAGCGCAAGCGTGGCCACCGAGCCGTCGACGAGAGTCTCGGTGAGGGCGACCAGCGCGAGCACGAAGAGCGTCCCCGTCTGGGTGCGTTGCAGTGTCGTCCGCAGGCCCCATCGGTCACCGAGGGCGCCGCCGACCAGCATGAACAGGATGCGCGGGAACAGCGCCAGGCTCAGCAACCAGCCCGCGGTGCGCGCGCCGTACCCGGTGGCCACCCAGCCGAACGCGAAGTAGAGCACCCCGTCCCCGACCGCAGCGACCGCGGCCGCCGACAGCCACCCGAGGAACGGGCGGGTCAGCAGCGGGCGGTCGGCGGCGATGGTCGCCGCCGTCGTCATGCCGTCGGAAGAGTCGGCATGGCCAGCGCGACGACGCCGGCCAGCTCGGGGCTGGTGAAGCGAACAGCGCGGTCGGGGGCCGCGTAGGCCAGGCGCACGACGTCGCCGGCGAGCGCGTCGAGCACCTTCCGCAGCAGGGGTACGGCGAAGTGCAGCACGACCGTGTCGCCGACCGTCGTGCCGGCGAGCCGGCTGCCCTCGCCGCCGCCGGGGCCGGTGAGCCACACCCGGTCGTCGCCGATGGCGAGCCGGACGGTCTCGCCGGTCAGCGCCCGAGCCAGGTCGGCGCGGTCGACCTCGAGGCGGCCGCGCGGTGGCGGCTGGCCGTCGAGGAGCATGCGGTGCGCGGGGAACCGGTCCGGCTCGGCCTCCCATTCGGCCGTCTCGTCGGCGATCAGCCGCAGCCGGCCGGCGGCCATCTCGACGCGCACGTCCTCACGCCGGGCCAGCCAGGCGACCGCGGCGGCGGCGGCCTTGACCGACAGCACGGACCGGTGTGGCGAGGACGGCGGCGGCCCCTCGGTCGGCATCGTCCGGCAGGTCAGCCAGTACCGGTCCGTCGCCACGACGTCGAGGCCGTGGTCGGAGAGCTCGAGCAGGACGGTGGCGAGGGGCGAGTCGGGGTCGTCGGCCGCCACCGGCAGCGTGCGACGCAGCGCCGCGGCGAGCGCTCCGCCGTCCACGAGCGCCGTCGCCGGTTCGGCGGTTCTGGCGCCGGCGAGCCGTCCGATGACGTCCTCGACGGCGGCCACCGTCTCCTGGGCGGTCCGCGTCGCCTCGGCTGCGAACGCCCGGAGCAGGCCGGGCGCCTCGTCGGCCGGCCCGTCGAGGACGGCGCGCATCAGCTCGACCGGCGCGCCGACCTCGCGCAGCCGACCGATCAACAACGCGCGGCGCTCGAGGTCGGGCGTGTAGTAGCGGTAGCCGGTCTGCGGGTCGACCTCGGCAGGGGGCAGTAGCCCGGCCTCGTCGTAGTAGCGCAGTGTGCTCGGGGCGAGGCCGACGGCGCGGGCGAACGCGCTGATCGTCAGCAGCGGTGTGGGTGCGTTGCTCATGGCAGCGACCCTCGGGCTTCGAGCGGCTGCAAGGTCAAGCCCGCACGCTCTCTTGTGTCAGAGCTTCTCGACGGGCGCGTAGCGCATCAGCAGCCGCTTGACGCCCTGAGAGCCGAAGTCGATGGAGGCGACAGCCTTGTCGCCGATGCCCTCCATCGTCACCACCGTGCCCATGCCGAAGCTGTCGTGCACGACGCGGTCGCCGGGCTCCAGCGTCGGCACCTCGCGGGTCTTGCCGCGGGCGTCGGCGTCGGCGCGGGCCGCGGCGCTGCCGAAACGACGCGTCGGCTGGCTGCGCTGCGCGTAGGCCGCGACCGGTCGGCTCCACGACGTCTGCGCGGCCTCGGTGCGCTGCCAGTCGACGAGGTCGACGGGGAGCTCGTCGAGGAACCGGGACGCCGGGTTGTGCGAAGGCGCGCCCCACGCGGAGCGGACGACCGCGCGCGAGACGAAGAGCCGCTTCTGCGCACGGGTCACGCCGACGTACGCCAGCCGGCGCTCCTCCTCGAGCTCTGGCTGGTCGCCCAGCGCGCGCTGGTGCGGGAAGACGCCGTCCTCCATGCCGGTGAGGAAGACGACCGGGAACTCGAGGCCCTTGGCGGTGTGCAGCGTCATCAGCGTCACCACGCCGCCGGTCTCGTCGGCGTCGGGGATCTGGTCGCTGTCGGCGACGAGCGCGACCCGCTCGAGGAAGTCGCCGAGCGTCGGCGTCGGAGCGTCGGGGCCGGCCGCCTCGGCCGGGTCGGCGGAGGGACCGAGCACCGGGTCGTCGGCGAACTCGCGGGCGACCGCGACCAGCTCGGCGAGGTTCTCGACGCGGGTCTCGTCCTGCGGGTCGTCGCTGGCCTCGAGCTCGGCGAGGTAGCCGCTGCGCGCGAGCACGGCCTCGAGCACGACGTCGGCGCGCTCGCCGGCGTCGACCATCGACTGCAGCTCTTGCACCATCTCGACGAAGCCGCGGATCGCCGTGAGCGACCGGGTGGCGATGCCGGGTGCCTCGTCGGCACGCTGCAGCGCCTCCCAGAACGTGATGCGCTCGCGCTGGGCGAGGGCCTCGACGCAGGCCTCGGCACGCTCCCCGATGCCGCGCTTGGGGGTGTTGAGCACGCGGCGCAGCGAGATCTCGTCGGCCGGGTTGACCAGCATGCGCAGGTAGGCGAGCGCGTCGCGCACCTCGCGGCGTTCGTAGAAGCGAACCCCCCCGACGACCCGGTAGGGCTGGCCGGTGCGGATGAAGACTTCCTCGAACACACGGGACTGGGCGTTGGTGCGGTAGAACACCGCGACGTCCGACGGCTTGATGCCCTCGGTGTCCACGAGCTTGTCGATCTGCTCGCTGACGAACCGGGCCTCGTCGTGCTCGTCGTCGGCGACGTACCCGACGATCCGCTCGCCCTCGCCGGCATCGGACCAGAGGTTCTTGGCCTTGCGCCCCTTGTTGCGGCTGATCACCGCGTTGGCGGCCTCGAGGATGGTCTGGGTCGACCGGTAGTTCTGCTCGAGCAGGATCGTCTTGGCGTCGGGGAAGTCCTCCTCGAACTGGAGGATGTTGCGGATGCTGGCGCCGCGGAAGGCGTAGATCGACTGGTCGGCGTCTCCCACGACCATCAGCTCCGACGGCTCGACCGCGCCGTCGCCGTCGGGCGCGTCGGGGTCGGCGCCGCCGGCGGTCACCGGTCGGCCGATGTCGTGGGCGCACAGCTCGCGGACGAGGGCGTACTGCGCGTGGTTGGTGTCCTGGTACTCGTCGACGAGAACGTGCCGGAAGCGGCGGCGGTAGTTCTCGCGCACCTCGGGGAACGCCTGGAACAGGTGCACGGTCGTCATGATCAGGTCGTCGAAGTCGAGGGCGTTGGCGTCGCGCAGTCGCTGCTGGTACATCGCGTAGGCCTGCGCGTAGGTCTCCTCGAGGTGGTTGCGGGCGTTCTTGGTCGCGTCCTCGTGGTCGACGAGCTCGTTCTTCTGGTTCGACACCCAGTTGAGCACGGCGCGCGGCTGGTAGCGCTTGGGGTCGAGGTCGAGCTCGCGCAGCACGATCTGCATGAGCCGCTTGGAGTCGGCGGCGTCGTAGATCGAGAACGACGACTTGTAGCCGAACTTGTCGATCTCCTTGCGCAGGATGCGCACGCACGCCGAGTGGAACGTCGAGACCCACATGATCCGGGCCCGCCGGCCGACGAGCTCCTCGACCCGCTCGCGCATCTCGGCGGCGGCCTTGTTGGTGAACGTGATCGCCAGGATCGAGCCGGGGTGCGCCTTGCGCTCGCTGATCAGCCAGGCGATGCGCCGGGTGAGCACCCGGGTCTTGCCCGATCCCGCGCCGGCGACGACCAGCAGCGGCGGCCCGGCATGCATGACCGCGGCCTTCTGCGGCTCGTTGAGCCCCTCGAGCAGCTCCTCGGGCGACGGCCCGCGCCGACGGCTCCGCCTCTCCCCTGCGGCCGCGTCGCCGGGGTCTTCGACGTCGATGACGTCGTCGGCCGCAGTCGGAGCCTGCGGGATCGGGAACAGCGCATTCATCTCACCGGCCACCCTACGTCCCGGCGGGGACAACGATTCGTCTGCGGTCTACGGGGTGTTCTACGCGGGCGGGTCGCAGACGAATCGTTGTTGTCAGCGGCCGGTCGCGCTGAAGTGCTGGTAGTCCTTGAGCGTCCGCCAGCTCCCGCCCCACGACCAGCCGATCCGCGCGAACGCCCGCACCACCAGCCCGCCCGGCCGGATCATCCCCGGCCGGTGCCAGGACCGGTCGAGGTAGGACCGGGCCCGCTCGGGGATCACCAGGCCGTCGTTGAGGTAGGGGTTCTGGAACGGGTTGAGGTCGATGGCCAGGCCGTAGGCGTGGGCGGAGTACGACGACCCCTTGGTGGTCGCGCGGCACACCATCGCGCCGGTGCCGTTGCCGTCGCCGCTGGGCGTCGGATCGCGCTCGGCCGAGGTGGGCAGCCGCATCTCCTCGATCGGGAACCGGGCCCGGTAGAGCCGCCGGAACACGCCGGCCACGTTGCGGGCGTGGTCCTTCTGGATGATCAGCTCGCCGGTGTGGGGTCGGCCGTCGAAGCCGTGGAACACCACCTGCACGTAGCGCAGGTCGCGCAGCCGCACCGGGCAGCCGGGCTCCCAGGACGTGCCCATCCGGGCCCGGACCGCCGGCGTGATCCGGGTGACCGACGAGCGCCACCTGGCGTCGGGCGGCGGGGGCAGCGCGTCCGTCGTGGCCATCCGCCGCTCACGCAGCGCGGGCGGAGTACGCCGTACGACGCCGAACCCGTCGGGCCGCGTCGGCAGCGTGCGCTGTCCCACCGGCCACTGCGTCAGGTGCGGCGGGTCCGGCGCGGGGACCGGGCAGCCCACCGCGGGCACCGTGAACGCGAGCGCGGCGATGAGCCAGGCCAGGCAGGACACGCCCCCGAGACTAAGCGGGCCTAGACGCCGGCCTTCGCCTCGGCCTCGGCGGCCTTGGCGTCGCGACGGCGTCCGTGCATGTGGTTCGCGGCCCAGAGGACCAGGCCGACGGCGAGCAGCGCGCCGCAGTACACGAGCAGGCTCGGGTCGTCGAGGATCGTGTAGAACAGCAGCCCGGCGTTGCCGAGGATGCCGACGTAGAGCAGCAGGGTGGGCGCCCGGAACGACGCGGGCTCGGACTCCTCGCGGCGCAGCTTGAGGCAGGCGATGATCACCAGGCCGTAGATGAACAGCAGGAACACCACCGACGCGCTGGCCAGGGTCGCGACCTCGGCACCGGCGGCGACGAGCAGCCCGACCACCATCACGAAGGTGAACGCGATGCCGACCCACGGGGTCTTCCGCTTGCTGTGCACCTTGGCGAACACCTCGGGGATGGCGCCCTCCTGCGCCATGCCGTAGAGGATGCGCGACTGGGTCACCATCGTGACCAGGCAGGTGTTGGTCACCGCGACCAGCGCGATGGCCGCGAAGAACCACAGCGGGATCGGGAACGGACCCTCGCGCACCACCTCGAGCAGCGCGCCCTCGGAACCGGCGACCTTGTCGTGCGGCGCCACGAGGGAGGTCGACAGCGCCACCAGCACGTAGAGCAGTCCGGCGACGGCCATGCCGCCGAGCAGCGCCTTGGGGAAGACCTTCGTGGCGTTCTTGGTCTCCTCGGCGACGTTGGCGGCGTTCTCGAAGCCGGTCATCGCGAAGAACGAGAGCGCGGCACCGCCGAGGATGGCGAGCACGACGCTGCCGTCGCCCTTGAAGTCCACGACCTGCCCGTACTGCGCGTCGCCGGTGAAGATCACGGCGATGCCGGTGGCGATGACGATGAGCAGACCGGTCAGCTCGATGAACGTCATCACCGCGTTGGTCTTGGCGGTCTCGGAGATGCCACGGAAGTTGATGAAGGAGAGTACGGCGACGAACGCGACGGCCACGAGCAGCGTCGGCCAGTCGACGAACTCCTTGAAGTAGTCGCCACCGAACGTCAGCGCGAGCGCGCCGGACGCGGTCACGATCGCCGCGAGCATGCAGTAGGTCACGACGAAGGTGAAGAAGTCGTTGCGGAACGCCTTGGCGATGTAGAGCGCGGCACCGGCGGCGACCGGGTAGCGCGTCACCAGCTCGGCGTACGCGAGCCCGGTGATCAGCGCGACACCGACACCGAGCGCGAACGCGGTCCAGAAGGCCCCGCCGACCTCGTCCGCGACCAGGCCGATGAGGGCGTAGATCCCGGATCCGAGGACGTCACCGAGGACGTAGAAGAAGAGCAGGGCCGCGGTCATGTTGCGCGCGAGCTTGGGCCCTGACGAGGCCCTTTCGGCGGAGTTCTCGACGCTGGAGGACATGCCTGAGGATTTGCCCCTGGGCGCGGGCGCCAAACATCGGCTGGGTCCGCCAGACGTGCTGGAGGGTCAGCCCGGTCAGTGCCCAAGCACGTTGGGGTCGCGCCAGGTGCGCTCGAACGGCAGCCGCCAGGCGTTGGGCGCGATGAGCTGGTGGATCGCGTTGGGTCCCCAGGTGCCGGGCTGGTAGATCCGCACCGGCGGCGGGTCGGCGAGCAGCGGGCGGGACAGGTCCCACAGGCATTCGATGCCCTCGGCCTTGGTGAACAGTGTGTGGTCGCCGCGCATCGCGTCGTGGATCAGCCGCTCGTACGCCTCGAGCCCGGCACCTGCATAGTCGGACTCGTGCATGGCGAACTGCATGCTCAGCTTGTCCAGCTTCATGCCGGGGCCGGGCCGCTTGCCGTAGAAGGACAGCGACATCTTCGAGGAGTCTGCGAGGTCGAAGGTGAGGTGGTCGGGGCCGTGCGCGCCGACGCCCGAGCCGGGCGGGAACATCGTGCGTGGCGGCTCCTTGAACGCGATCGAGATGATCCGGGCGCTCTCGGCCATCTTCTTGCCGGTGCGAAGGAAGAACGGCACGCCGGCCCAGCGCCAGTTGTCGATCTCGGCCTTGAGCGCGATGAAGGTCTCGGTGTCGGAGTCGCGGGAGATGCCCTCGCGGTCGCGATAGCCGGCGAACTGGCCGCGCACGACGTTGTGCGGCTCGATCGGCCGCATCGACCGGAAGACCTTGTTCTTCTCCTCCCCGATCGGCCCGGGCGCCAGCGACGTCGGCGGCTCCATCGCCATGAACGCCATCACCTGGAACAGGTGGGTGACGACCATGTCCTTGTAGGCGCCGGTCTGCTCGTAGAACGCCTCGCGGCCCTCGAGCCCGAGGGTCTCGGGTACGTCGATCTGCACGTGGTCGATGTGGTTGCGGTTCCAGATCGGCTCGAACAGACCGTTGGCGAACCGGAACGCGAGGATGTTCTGCGCGGCCTCCTTGCCGAGGAAGTGGTCGATCCGGAAGATCTGCTCCTCGGCGAAGACCTCGTGCAGCTGGCGGTTGAGGTCGACGGCCGACTCGTAGTCGGTGCCGAACGGCTTCTCCATGACGATCCGCGCGCGCTCGACCAGCCCGGCCTCGCCGAGCATGTGCACCGCGGCCAGCGCGGCCTTGGGCGGGACGCTCAGGTAGTGCAGGTAGCGGACCTCCTCACCGTCGACCTCCTCGCGCAGCTCCTTCTCCGCGCGGGCGACGGCGTCGGCCAGGGCCTGGGGTCCCTTGCTCGTCGGTACGTAGCTGAGCCGGCGGGCGAAGTCGGCCCACTCGTCGTCGGTGGCCGCCTCGCGCTGGTTCTCCCCGGCCGAGGAGTCCTTCTCGCGGCACGCGGCGCGGGCGATCTCGAGGAACTCGTCATTGGAGATGTCGTCGAGCGCCGTCCCGACGATCCGGATGTCACGGGCGAGCCCCGCCCTGTAGAGGTGGAACATGCCCGGCAGCAGCTTGCGCTTGGACAGGTCGCCGGTCGCGCCGACGAGGACGATCACATGGGGGTCGGCAGAGTCGTCGGTGGGGCTGGCCATGTACGTGACGGTACGCCCGGTGGCAACCACCCGGGTCGCTCGTCGGACCGCCCGCGTCGCCGTACTGGAACACGTTTCATACACTCGGGACCAGCCCCGACCGACCAGGAGGCCGCATGAGGCTGGAGCTGACCCCCGAGGACGCCGCGTTCCGCGAGGAGATGCGCACGTTCTTCACCACGCAGGTGCCGCAGGAGATCCGGGACGCCGTGGCCTCCCGGCGCGAGCTCTCCAAGGAGATGTGGGTGCAGAGCCAGCGGATCCTCAACGCCGCCGGGCTCGCCGTGCCGAACTGGCCGGTCGAGTGGGGCGGTCGCGACTGGACGCCGCTGCAGCGGCACATCTGGCACGAGGAGATGCAGCGCGCGTGCGTGCCGCCGCCGCTGGCGTTCAACGCCACGATGGTCGGGCCGGTGATCGCGACGTTCGGCTCGCAGGAGCAGAAGGAGCGCTTCCTGCCTCCGACCGCGAACCTCGACATCTGGTGGTCCCAGGGCTTCTCCGAGCCCGACGCCGGCTCGGACCTGGCGTCGCTGCGGACCTCCGCGGTGCTCGACGGCGACACCTGGGTGGTGAACGGCCAGAAGACGTGGACCACGTTGGGTCAGTACGGCGACTGGATCTTCTGCCTCGTGCGCACCGACCCCGACGCGCCCAAGAAGCAGCTGGGCATCTCGTTCCTGCTGATCGACATGACGACTCCGGGCGTCACGGTGCGGCCGATCCAGCTGATCGACGGCGGCCACGAGGTCAACGAGGTCTGGTTCGAGGACGTCCGGGTCCCGGCCGAGAACCTCGTCGGCGAGGTCAACAAGGGCTGGAGCTACGCGAAGTTCCTGCTCGGCAACGAGCGCGTCGGCGTCGCGCCGGTCGGCTCGACCAAGCGGGTGCTGTGGCAGGCGAAGGAGTGGGCGCGCAAGGTCGGCGTGCTCGAGGACCCGCTGGTGGCTGCGCAGTTCGCCGACCTGGAGAACGAGCTCCTGGCACTGGAGCTCACCGCGCTGCGCGTGGTAGCGCACTCCTCGGACGGCAAGCCGCACCCGGCCTCCTCGGTGCTCAAGCTGAAGGGGACGGTGCTGCAGCAGGCCGTCAGCGAGCTCGTGGTCGACATCGCCGGTCCGGCGTCGCTGGCCACGGGCGCGACCGACGACCAGAGCGACGTCGACGACTGGGCGCGGGTGGCCACGCCGTCGTACCTCAACCTGCGCAAGGCCTCCATCTACGGCGGCTCCAACGAGATCCAGCGACAGATCATCGCCGGCACGATCCTGGGACTGTGAGGGCCTCATGAACTTCGAGTACGACGAGGAACAGGAGGCGCTGCGCGACAGCGTCCGGGCGCTGCTGGGCAAGGCCTACGGCGACTTCGAGCAGCGGCGCAAGGCCGTCGCCGTCGAGCCGGGCTTCGACGAGACCACGTGGCGGCGACTGGCCGAGCTCGGTGTGCTGGGCCTGCCGTTCGCCGAGGAGCACGGCGGCATGGGCGCGGGGCCGGTCGAGGTCTCGCTGGTCGCGGAGGAGATCGGCCGGGTGCTCGCGCCGGAGCCGTTCCTCGCGACGGTCGTGCTGGCCGGCGGTCTCGTGGCTGCTGCGGGATCCGAGGAACAGCGGTCGGCGGTGCTCGGCCCGCTGGCCGAGGGGGAGTCGATCGTGGCGTTCGCGCACCTCGAGCCGGGGTCGCGCTGGAAGCCGTCCGCCACCGCCGTGACTGCGTCGTCGTCTCCCGACGGCGGCTGGACGCTCGACGGCGTGAAGGAGCCGGTCCCCCACGGCGCGCGTGCGGACGTGCTCGTGGTGTCGGCCGCGCTGCCGTCCGGCGGGACCGGGCTGTTCCTGGTCGACCCTTCTGCGACCGAGCGCACCGGCTACGCCGTGCACGACGGCTCGCGCGCGGCACGGATCCGCTTCTCCGGCACGGCCGCTACGCCCCTCGGCGACGGCGGGGACGCCACCGCGACGATCGCCACCGCGCTCGACCGGACCCGGATCGCGGCGTGCCACCAGGCGGTCGGCGCGATGGCCTTCCAGCTCGAGACGACGACGTCGTACCTCACCAGCCGGAAGCAGTTCGGCGTCACGCTCAACAAGTTCCAGGCGCTGACGTTCCGGGCCGCCGACATGTACGTCTCGCTCGAGATGGCCCGCAGCCTCACGCTCTGGGCGACGCTCGTGTCGATCGCCGGCTCCCCCGAGGAGATCGCCGACGCCGCGGCGCGCGCGTCGCTGCAGGCGAGCAAGGCCGGCCGCCACATCGGGCAGGAGGCGATTCAGCTGCACGGCGGCATCGGCATGACCGCGGAGTACGCCGTCGGCCACTACACCAGCCACCTCACCGCCCTCGAGCACTGGCTCGGCGACGGCCGGCACCACCTGTCGACGCTGGCGGCGCGCGTCGGGGACCACGACGAGGTCGACCCGATCCCGTAGCCGGGCCCTTGCGGTTTGGTCCCCAACCGCAAGAATCCGGCGCCGGACCTTGCGGCTTGTGACCAATCGGTGAGGTGCTGAAGGGTCAGCTGCGCCGCTTGTCGCGCACCAGGACGACCTTGTCCTGGCGGCGTACGTCGAACAGGTCGATCGCCTCGATCAGGTCGCTGAGCTTGCGGTAGCCGTAGTTGCGGGCGTCGAACGACGCCTGGTTGCCGATCTGGCCGCCGACACCGCCGAGCTGGGCCCAGCCGTCGTCGCCGGCGGCCGACTCGACCGCGTTGCGCAGCAGCGTGACGAGACGGGAGTCCTGGCGCAGCCGGTTGGGCGCGACCGGCTTGAGTCCGGTCTCGTCCGGCGCATCAGGCTGGTCCGACGACTTGCCCAGTCCCTCGACGTACGTGAACTGCGAGCAGGCGTTGACGAACGGCGACGGCGTCTTGCGCTCGCCGAAGCCGTAGACCTTCAGCCCGTCGGTCAGGATCCGCATCACCAGCGGCGTGAAGTCGGCGTCGCTGGAGACGATCGCGAACGCGTCGAGCGTGCCGGCGTACAGCAGGTCCATCGCGTCGATGACCATCGCCATGTCCGAGGCGTTCTTGCCCTTGCTGTAGGCGAACTGCTGCACGGGCCGGATGGCGTACTCGTGGAGGGTGTCCTCCCACGGCTTGAGGGTGGGGCTCTTCCAGTTGCCGTACGCCCGCCGGACGTTGGCCGCGCCGTGACGGGCGACCTCGGCGAGGATCACGTCGATCTTGGAGGCAGGGGCGTTGTCGGCGTCGATCAGCAGCGCGATGCGCCGTTCGCGTTCGTCCACCCCGCGATCCTGCCAGAGCGGGTCAGAGCAGCCGGCGGTCGCTCGCCCAGCGGGTCAGCTCGTGCCGCGACGAGAGCTGCAGCTTGCGCAGCACGCTCGACACGTGGGTCTCGACGGTCTTCACCGAGATGAACAGCTCCGACGCGACCTCCTTGTAGGCATAGCCACGCGCGATCAGCCGCATCACCTCGCGCTCGCGCTCGCTGAGCCGGTCGAGGTCTTCGTCGACCTGCGCCACCTCGATCGAGCCTGCGAACGCGTCGAGCACGAACCCCGCCAGCCGCGGCGAGAACACCGCGTCCCCCTCGGCCACCCGGCCGATCGCGTCGACCAGCTCGGGGCCGGTGATCGTCTTCGTGACGTAGCCGCGCGCGCCGGCGCGGATCGTGCCGATCACGTCCTCGGCGGCGTCGGAAACCGACAGCGCGAGGAACCGCGTCTCGGGCACGCGGTTGGCGACTCGGCGCATCACCTCGCCACCGCCGCCTCCGGGAAGGTGTACGTCGAGCAGGACCACCTCGGGCTTCAGCCGCAAGATGACGTCGACGGCCTGGTCAACGTCCTCGGCCTCACCGACGACGTCGACGGCGCCCTCGATCTCGGCACGGACACCGCGGCGGAACATCGCGTGGTCGTCGACGACGACGACGGTGCGGCGCGTGCCGGACGTAGGAGTGGCGGGGGCGGTCATCGGGCGTCCTCTTCCTGCTGCTCGGTGGGTGCGGTGGCCGTGTCGGCCTGAGAAGTCTCCGTGGTGGTCATGCTGAGCCGGACCTCGGTGCCCTCGCCGGGGGACGTCCGGATCGACGCCGTACCTCCGTGCCGGGCCATCCGGTCCACGATGCTGTTGCGCACGCCCATCCGGTCGGACGGGACCGCGTCCTGGTCGAACCCGCGGCCGCGGTCGCGCACGAACACCTCGACCCGGCTCTCGTCGCACTCGGCGAACACGTCGATCTTGTCGGCGCCGGAGTGCTTGGCGGCGTTGACCATCGCCTCGCGCGCGGCGAGCACCAGCGGTCGGCGGGCCTCGTCGACGGTGACGTCGCCGACCGTGACCACCTCGACCGGCGTACCGAACGCGTCCTCGACCTCCGCGGCGGCGGCGCGCAGCGCGGCGGCCACCGAGGTCTCGGGGTGCGCGTCCTCGCCGTACAGCCAGCTGCGCAGGTCACGCTCCTGCGCCCGCGCCAGCTTGGCGACCGTGCGGCTGTCGTCGGAGTGCTTCTGGATCAGCGCGAGCGTCTGCAGCACCGAGTCGTGCAGGTGCGCGGCCATGTCGGCCCGCTCCTGTGACCGCACCCGCGCCGCACGCTCCTCCGAAAGATCGCCCGATAGCCGGAACAGCCACGGACCGACCATCAGCGCCAGGCCAACCACACCGAGGACGCCGGCGAGCACGACGTCGCGCGCGGCACCGAGCTGCCCGGACTGTACGGCGAACAGCACGAGCGCCGAGACCAGCAGCGTCACGCCCGCGGCGAGCCGCAGCCACGAGGCGGTGCCGCCCGAGCCGACCACGGCCTTCCAGAGGTCGATGCGGCCGGTGCTGTCGATCCAGCGCTCCCGCTGCGCCTCGTCGGCCTGCCACCAGAGCACGCCGAGGCCGAGGACCCCGAGTAGGACCGGCCAGAACAGCAGCGACCCGCCGAGCATCCGCTCGACAAGGATGGCCATGCCGAGGCCGATCACGGCGATGGCGACCAGCGGCCCGGCGTCGGTCAGCCGGGACGCGCGGCCCTGCCGCTTGCCCTGACGGGTGGCGGCCTCGAGGCCCGGCGCGGACTCGTCGAGGTGCGGGTCGGCCGGCAGGATCATCCAGAGCCCTGCGTAGAACACCAGGCCGAGCCCGCCGAGCGCCGCGGCGATCACGAACGCGATGCGCACCGGCATCGGGTCGACGCCGAGGTGCTCCGCGAGCCCGCCGGCGACCCCGCCGATGATGCGGTCGTCGCGGGACCGGCGCGCGCGACGCGGCGCACGGTGCAGCCGGTCGTCGCCCGACTGCGGGGACGGCGACGGCGGCGGGAACCCGTGCGGGTCGGTGGACGGGGACGCAGTGGTGCTCATCGTGGATCCATCCTCACACGGGGGCCGGGGCCGAACCATGAGTTGCGACCCTGACCCGACCCTGAACCCCCGGGCCCGAGGACCCCCTGGTTTCAGGGCCTTCCCCGATGGTGCGCACGCGCGCAGGCCCCGAGCATTGATGCCATGACCGAGACACCTCCGCAGCAGGACAGCGGCACCGGCCCGACCGGCTTCGACCGCGATGCCCTGCATGACATCGACCGGCTCCGCCGCAGCACCACCGACCGCAAGATCGCCGGTGTCGCCGGCGGCCTGGGCCGCCACTTCAACATCGACCCGACCATCCTGCGCGTGCTGTTCGTCGTGCTGGTCTTCTTCGGAGGCGCGGGGCTGCTGCTGTACGGCGCCGCCTGGCTGCTCCTTCCCGAGGACGGCAGCGACGAGGCCCCGATCAACACCAGCCCGTCCACGCGGACCACGGCCCTCATCGTCGCCGGCGTCATCGGCGTGCTGCTCGTGCTCGGCGACTCTTGGGGCGGCTTCGGCTTCCCGTGGCCGCTCGCGATCGTGGCCCTCGTCGTGGTCCTGATCCTGATGAACAAGGACCGGCCGAGCTCGCCGAGCCCCTCCGGCACGGATCCGCAGTCCTCGCCGGGCGGCTCCACCACGCCGGGCGTCGGCTGGCCGCAGGCGGACGCGTCCGCCGGCACGGTCGGCACCATGGGCACGACCGGCACCACCGTGCACGGCTGGGTCGGCGACACCACCAGCGAGCGCGCGGCCGAGGAGACCGGTCCGGGCCAGGCACCGCCGGCTCCGCCGTACGGTCCCCCCTCCTGGACGCCCGCTCCCCCTCCGCGCCGGCCCAGGCCGTCCAAGAAGGACCGCGGCCCCGCCCTGTTCGGCTTCACCCTGGCGTTCATCGCGCTGGCGCTCGGCGTGCTCGGCCTGTACGACGTCTCCGGCGGCAACGTCGTGGACTCCGCCTACCCGGCTCTCGCCCTCACCGTCGTCGGCGTGATGCTGCTGTGGGGCGCTTTCTCGGGTCGCCCGGGCGGACTGATCTTCCTCGGCATCGTGGCGGCGCTCGCCCTGGCGGCGACGAGCACGGCCGGCGAGTACGGCTGGGACCGTCGTACCGACCGTCTCGAGCGTCCGGCCACCGCGGCCGAGATGCCGGACGTCTACCGGCAGTTCGCGGGCGAGCTCGTCGTCGACCTGACCCGGGTCTCGGACCTGGAGAACCTCGACGGGCGCAGCCTCGACATCCGGTCCGAGTTCGGTGAGGTCGTGGTGATCGTCCCCGACGGCGTGGACGTCAACGTGGACGCGGAGATCGGCTTCGGCGGTCAGATCGAGGCCGGCCAGGCCTACGACGACGGCCGCAACCCCGAGGTGACCACCCAGCTCGACGGTGGCACCGACGTACCCACGATGGATCTCGACATCGACCTCACCGGCGGTCGCATCGAGGTCCGACAGGAGGCAGCATGAGCGTCAAGACCCACCCCCTCAGCGTGACCCACCTGGTGTTCGGCCTGATCTTCCTGTCGATCGCCGGGTCCTGGGCCCTTCGGCAGGCGGGCCTGATCGGGCTCGACGACCTGGGCTGGCTGTTCCCGCTGACCCTCGTGGTCGCCGGCGGCGTCGGGCTCGTGGCCGCGATGGCCAAGGGCGTCCTGGGCCGCAGCACCCCGGCGCCCTACGAGCCGGAGCGACTCGAGCCGGCGTACGACGCGCCGCCGCCGCGGGCCGACTACACCAGCGACATCGACCGCAAGCTCAGCGAGGCGGAGCGCAGCCAGCAGCGTCAGGCGAGCGAGCCGGGTCCCTCGGACACCGCCCCCACCACCCGCATCGAGACCGACAAGAACGACAAGAACGAGGAGAACGACCGATGAGCGAGCCCGTCCACCAGCCCTGGAACACCCCGAAGCGGCTCGTCCGCAGCTCCGACGACGCGTGGCTGGGTGGCGTGTGCGGCGGGATCGCGCGGTACGTCGGCGTCGACGCCAACCTGGTCCGGCTGCTGGTTGTGATCGGCGCGTTCTTCAGCTTCGGCACCTTGGCCATCGCCTACATCGCCGCCTGGGTGCTGATGCCGGAGGGCTGACCCGCCCGCTCCACCTCCCCACAACAACGATTCGTCTGCGATCTCTCCGTGTAAAACACCCCGTAGATCGCAGACGAATCGTTGTTCTGCGTCGCCACCCTGTCATCGAGGTCACGCTTTATTCGGGTGCGGGGGTCGGCGCCGCTCCCTACCGTTTCTTGGGTGCGCCAACTGCCTCTCGACGACCCGGGGACACCCGACCACCGGTCCCCCTGGGCCTACCTGCTCTGGCTGATGAAGGGGCAGTGGCACACGCTGCTGCTGGGCATGCTGCTCGGCGTCGTCTGGATGGTCTGCCAGGCCGTGATGCCGGCGGTGATCGGACGCGCGATCGACGACGGCATCGCCGCGCGTGACACGTCGGGGTTGCTGCAGTGGACGGGCGCGATGCTCGGCATCGGCGTGCTGCAGGCGGTGGCCGGGATCATGCGGCACCGGTTCGCGGTGACCAACTGGCTGACCGCCGCCTACCGCACGGTGCAGGTCATAGCGCGTCAGGCCACCCACCTCGGCGCGACGCTGCCCAAACGCGTCGCGACCGGCGAGGTCGTCGCGATCGGCACCAACGACCTCGCCCACCTCGGCAACGCGATGGACGTGATGGCTCGGGGCGCCGGCGCCGTCGTGTCGTTCCTGGTCGTCGCGGTGATCCTGCTGAACACCTCGGTCACGCTCGGCCTCGTCGTGCTGCTCGGCGTACCCCTGCTCCTGCTGCTGATCGGCCCGCTGCTCAAGCCGTTGCAGCGCCGCAACATGACGCAGCGGGAGATGATGGGCCAGCTCTCCAACCTGGCCACCGACATCGTCAGCGGGCTGCGCATCCTGCGCGGCATCGGCGGCGAGAAGGTCTTCCACGACCGCTACGTGCACGAGTCGCAGAAGGTACGTCGCGCCGGCGTCCAGGTCGGCCGGCTGCAGTCCGTGCTCGACGCGCTGCAGGTGCTGCTGCCCGGCATCTTCGTGGTCGTCGTGGTGTGGATCGGCGCCCGGTTCGCGGTGCAGGGCCGGATCTCCCCCGGTGAGCTGGTGGCGTTCTACGGCTACGCCGCGTTCCTGATGATCCCGCTGCGCACCGCGACGGAGTTCGCCAACAAGTGGATCCGCGCGTTCGTCGCCGCGCGCCGCGTCGTGCGGGTGCTCGCGCTGGAGCCGGAGGTCGTCGAGCCGGACCAGGCGTACGACGAGCCCGCCCCGACCGCCGACCTCGTCGACGTCGAGAGCGGCGTCCGCGTCGAGCACGGCATCCTGACGGCGCTGGTGTCCGAGGACCCCGAGGAGACCGCGCTGGTCGCCGACCGGCTCGGCCACTATGCGCCGGGCGAGGTGCGGTGGGGCGACGTCCCGCTCGCCGGCCTCCCCCGCTCCGTCGTACGGCGTCGCATCGTCGTGTCCGACACCGCCAGCACGCTGTTCTCCGGACCGTTGCGCGAGGCGCTCGACCTGCGCGGCCGCGGCGAGGGCGACGTGCTCGCGGCGCTCGAGACCGCTTCGGCCGAGGACGTGCTCGCCGCGCTGCCCGAGGGCCTCGACACCCCGGTCGCCGAGCGCGGCCGGTCGTTCTCCGGCGGTCAGCGGCAGCGGCTCGTGCTCGCGCGCGTCCTGGCCGCCGACCCCGACGTGCTCGTGCTGGTCGAGCCGACGTCGGCCGTCGACGCGCACACCGAGGCACGCATCGCCGACCGGCTCGCGCGGCACCGCGCCGGACGCACCACGGTCGTGACCACCACCAGCCCGCTGGTGCTCGACCGCGCCGACCGGGTGGCGTTCCTGCAGCAGGGGCGGGTCGTCGCCGTCGGCGACCACCGCACGCTGCTGCGCGAGGAGCCGCGCTACCGCGCCGTGGTGACCCGCGAGGTCGAGGAGGTGTCGTCGTGAGCGACAGCACCGTCCTGCCCGTCGCCGAGGGGCGCCACGTCGGCCGCTACGTCGTCTCGATCGCGAAGCGCTACCCGCGCATGGTCTGGGGATCCGCGGCCCTGCACATCGCCGCGGCGCTCGCTGCGCTCGCGGCGCCCCGCCTGCTCGGCAACCTGGTCGAGGCGGTGGAGGACGGCACCACGGTGGCCACGGTCGACCGGACCGTGCTGCTGCTGGCCGGGTTCCTGCTGCTGCAGACCGTGCTCACCCGCTACGCCCGCTACCTGTCGTTCGTGACCGGCGAGCAGGTGCTGGCCGAGCTGCGCGAGGACTTCGTCGAGAACACCCTCGCGCTGCCCGTGGGCACGGTGGAGTCCGCCGGCTCCGGCGACCTGCTCACCCGCACCTCGCGCGACGTCGAACAGCTCGGCTGGTCGGTGCGCTGGGCGCTGCCGGAGTGGCTGATCGCCTGCATCACCGCCGTACTCACCTTCACCGCAGCGCTGCTCGTCGGCTGGTGGGTGGCGATCCCGTGTCTGCTCGGCGTACCACCGCTCGTGGTCGGGCTGCGCTGGTACCTCGCCCGCGCCAAGGACGGCTACCTCCGCGAATCCGCGTCGTACTCCGTCATGAACGCCTCCCTCACCGAGACCGTCGAGGGCGCGCGGACGGTCGAGGCACTCGGGCTCGGACAGGAGCGCCGGCGGCGGATCGACCGGGACATCGCCGGCTCCTACTCCGCGGAGAAGTACACGCTCTTCCTGCGCACCGTCTTCTTCCCGTCGGTCGAGGTCGCCTACCTGATCCCGACCGTCGCGACGCTGCTGTTCGGCGGCTGGCTCTACACGCAGGGCTCGGTGTCGCTCGGCGACGTCACCGCCGCGACGCTGTACGTGCAGATGCTGATCGACCCGGTCGACCGGATCGTCAGCATCCTCGACGAGCTCCAGGTCGGTGCGGCCTCGCTGGCGCGGCTGCTCGGTGTCGCCCAGGTGCCCGACGACCGCACCGCCACCGGACGTGAGCCGCAGGGCGAGCAGATCGACGCCGACGACGTACGGTTCGCGTACGTCGAGGGGCGCGACGTACTCCACGGGGTCGACCTGTCGGTCGGCGTCGGCGAGCGGATCGCGATGGTCGGGCCGTCCGGCGCCGGGAAGTCGACGCTCGGCCGGCTGCTCGCCGGCATCCACCCGCCGCGCACCGGGTCGGTGACCGTCGGCGGCGTCGGGCTGACCGAGCTGCCGCTGACCGATCTTCGCGGACACGTCGCGCTGGTGACGCAGGAGCACCACGTGTTCGTCGGCACGCTGCGCGACAACCTCGCACTCGCCCTGCCCGACGACGCCGGTCCGGCCGACGACGAGACGCTGCTGCGCGCGCTCGCCGCGGTCGACGCCCGCGAGTGGGTGGGGGAACTGCCCGAGGGACTGGACACGGTCGTCGGCTCCGGCGGCCGCGCCCTGACCCCGCCCCAGGCGCAGCAGGTCGCGCTCGCCAGGCTGGTCCTGGCAGACCCGCACACACTCGTCCTCGATGAGGCAACCTCGCTGATCGACCCGCGCGCCGCGCGCCACCTCGAACGCTCCCTCGCCGCCGTACTCGAGGGCCGCACGGTCATCGCCATCGCCCACCGTCTGTTCAGCGCCCACGACGCCGACCGGGTGGCGGTGGTCGAGGACGGCCGTATCAGCGAGCTCGGCTCGCACGACGAGCTGGTCGCGCAGGACGGTTCCTACGCAGCGTTGTGGAAGAGCTGGCAGGCCTGAGGAGCGCGCGACAGGGGTTGGGCAGTCGGCCGCAGACCCAGCCACAAAGCCGCGCACAACAGAGGCTGTGCACGCGGCCGCAGACCCAGCCCGGCACCCGCGGGAGGAACGCGCCGCATGCACACCGCGGACACGGGCGGACCGTCGGCCGATGGGTCA
>NZ_CAMPGZ010000001.1 GCF_946885725.1 uncultured Nocardioides sp. | reverse complement strand
GGTGTGCGTCGTGGACGTGGGCGTGGCGAGCGAACTGCCGTCCACACCGGGGCTGTTGCCCCGCAAGGTCCGTGCCGGCACGGACGACATGACTCAGGGCCCTGCGATGACGCGCGAGGAGGCGCTGAGGGCCGTCGAGGTGGGCATCGAGACCGCGCGCGATCTCGTCGCCGCCGGCAACAAGGCCCTGCTCACGGGCGAGATGGGCATCGCCAACACGACCGCGTCGGCCGCCCTCATCGCCGCGTTCACCGGCGCCGAGGCAGCGGACGTGACCGGCCGCGGGACCGGCATCGACGACCCGATGCACGCGCACAAGATCGCGATCGTGAAGGTCGCGCTGGAGCGCCGGGCGCCCTCCACCGACCCGCTGGAGACGCTGGCGTCGGTGGGCGGCTTCGAGCACGCCGGCCTCGTGGGGTTCGTGCTCGCCGCCGCGGCCGCCCGGGTTCCCGTCGTGCTCGACGGCCTGATCGCGGGTGCTGCCGCTCTCGTCGTGCAGGCGATCGCGCCGAACGCGCTCGAGTACTGCTTCGCCGGCCACCGCAGCGCCGAGCCGGGCCACCGGGTCGCGTTGCAGCACCTCGGCCTGCGGCCGCTGGTCGACCTCGACCTTCGCCTGGGCGAGGGCACCGGTGCGACCCTCGCGTTCCCGCTCGTCGAGGCGGCCGGCGCGACCCTGCGCGAGATGGCGACGTTCGACTCGGCCGGGGTGGCCCGGAAGTGACCGGTCCCGTCGTCGACCAGCAGGACTTCCCGCCGTACCCCTCCGGGCTGCGGCTGGCCGGTCGGCGCGTGGTCGTGGTCGGTGGCGGGCACGTCGCGCAGCGCCGGGTGCCCGGGCTGATCGCGGTGGGTGCCGATGTCGTCGTGGTGTCGCCGGAGGTGACCCCGGCAGTCGAGGGTCTGGTCGGCGGCGGCGAGATCACCTGGCACCGGCGCGGCTTCGAGGAGAGCGACCTCGACGAGGCGTGGTACGTCATCGCCGCCACCGACGACCGCGCCGTCAACGAGCGCGTGAGCGCCGCGGCCGAGGAGCGGCGGATCTTCTGCGTGCGCAGCGACGACGCGCCCCGGGCGACCGCCTGGACGCCTGCCGTCGGCCGGCACGCGGGCGTGACCGTTGCCGTGGTCGGCAACCGCGAGCCCCGCCGCTCCGCGCGCATCCGCGACGCGATCGTCGCCGGGCTGCGCGACGGCGCCATCACCGCACCGCACGACTCCGAGCGCACCGCCGAGGTCGTTCTGGTCGGGGGCGGTCCCGGCGACCCCGAGCTCGTCACCGTCGCCGCCCGGCGCGCGCTGAGCGAGGCCGACGTCGTCGTCGCCGACCGGCTCGCCCCGCGCGAGCTGCTCGACGAGCTGTCGCCGGACGTCGAGCTGGTCGACGTGGCCAAGCTGCCGCGCGGTCGCTCGGCGGCGCAGGAGGAGATCAACCGGGTCATCGTCGACCGCGCGCTGGCCGGCAAGCGGGTGGTGCGGTTCAAGGGCGGCGACTCGTTCGTGTTCGGCCGCGGCTACGAGGAGGCCATCGCCTGCGCGGAGGCCGGCGTGCCCTGCCGCGTCGTCCCCGGGCTCACCAGCGCGATCTCCGTGCCCGCCGTCGCGGGGATCCCGGTGACGCACCGCGGCGTCGCGCACGAGTTCACCGTCATCTCCGGGCACCTCCCACCCGGCCACCCCGAGTCGCTCGTCGAGTGGCCGGCCGTGGCGCGTCTGCGTGGCACCGTCGTACTCCTCATGGCCGTGCAAAACCTCCCCGCCATCGCCCAGGCCCTGCTGGACGGCGGCCGCGAACCGGGTACGCCGGTGGCGATCGTGTCGGAGGGCACGATGCCAGGGGAGCGGACCGTGCTGTCGACGCTCGAGAAGGTCGGCGAGGCCGTCGTGAGCGAGCAGGTGCGCCCGCCGGCGATCGTGGTCGTCGGCGAGGTCGTCGCCGTGGCGAACCCCGCGACGTACCCCGGCCGCGGCTGATGGCTCGACTCGTCGAGGTCACCGACCCGGAGGAGCCCTGCCTCGCCGACTACCGCGACCTGCGCGACGTCGAGCTGCGCAAGAGCCTCGAGGCCGAGCACGGGCTGTTCATCGCCGAGGGCGAGAAGGTGGTACGCCGCGCGGTGGAGGCCGGCTACGAGCCGCGGTCGTTCCTGATGGCCGAGCGCTGGCTCGAGGGGCTGTCCGACGTGCTCGCGACCGCCGACGCGCCCTGCTACGTCGTCACCGAGGGTCTCGCCGAGCAGGTGACCGGCTTCCACGTCCACCGTGGCGCGCTGGCGTCGCTGCACCGCCGGCCGCTGCCGTCGGTCGACGACGTCCTCGACGGTGCGCGCACGGTGCTGGTGCTCGAGGACATCGTCGACCACACCAACGTCGGCGCCATCCTGCGGTCGGGCGCTGCGCTCGGCGTCGACGCCGTGCTGCTCTCGCCGCGCTGTGCTGATCCGCTCTACCGCCGCTCGGTGAAGGTCGCGATGGGCGCGGTCTTCTCGCTGCCCTGGACGCGCGTGGCCGACTGGTACGACGCGCTCCCGGACCTGTCCCGGCGCGGCTTCACGACCGTCGCGATGACGCTCGCGCCGGACGCCGTACCGCTGGAGGACGCGGTGCGCGGCCTCGACCGCGTCGCCCTCGTGCTCGGCGGCGAGGGGCACGGCCTGTCGCCCCGCTGGGAGCAGGCCGCCGACCGGCGGGCGATCATCCCGATGGCGCCCGGCATCGACAGCCTCAACGTCGCCGCCGCCACGGCGGTCGCCTGCTACGCCCTTCAGCGCCGCTGAGCCGCACCCACCATCGCCGCCATCAGCGCGACGGCGGACCGGTCGGACAGCCCGCCCTCGACGCAGAGCGAGCTCCACGTCGGGAACGACACCGCGTGGGCCACCGCGGCCCTGCGGACCTTGCTGCGGCCGGGGAAGGGCTCGAGCAGCGCCTCGACCCAGGCGCGCTCCGCCGCCAGGCGGGCGGCGCGCACGCGCTCGGGCACGGCGTCCGCGTCGCGGATGACCCGCCGGAGCATCGGCTCGGCCTCGCGGTAGTAGCGGTAGACGTCGGCCAGGCCGGCCTCGAGGCGGTCCACGGGGTCCTGGTGGACCGCCCAGTGAGCTGGGTCCGGCAGGCGCTGCCGGGCCAGCCACTGCGCCGAGCAGGCGAGGAACAACGCCTCGTCATCGGGGAAGTGCCGGTACACGGTGGCGCGAGTGACGCCCGCCTTCCGCGCGATGGCCGCGATGGTCGCGTGCGCCGGACCCACCGTGCCGTGCAGGGCCTCGGCGGCGTCGACGATCCTCGCCCGCGTGCGCTGTTCCTCCTCGGCGCGCCGGGACTTCCGGTACGGCCGTCTGGACGGTTCGGCGTACTTCTCCATCAGCCTTGACACCGCTCCCGTCGGAGACGACATTGATCGAACACCAGTGTATGACGAAAAGGAGCGGACCATGGAGCTGACCCAGACACCCGAGCTGACGGTGGTCCGCCCCGGGGTGGGGGAGAGTGTCGGGCTCGGCACGATCGGCGTCGTCTTCAAGCTCGACGGCGAGCAGACGAACGGGCAGGTGTCGATCGTCGAGCATCCGTTCCCGGTGGGTGCCTGCGTGCCGCCCCACCGGCACACGCGCGAGGACGAGTACTCCATCGTCACCGAGGGCGAGATCGGGTTCCGCTCCGGTGACCGCGAGGTGGTGCTCGGCGCCGGTGGCTACATCACCAAGCCGCGCGGTGAGACGCACACGATGTGGAACGCGGGCGACGTGCCTGCCCGGATGATCGAGGTGATCAGCCCCGCCGGCTTCGAGCACTTCTTCCGACGGATGGGGGCGCTGGCCGCGGACGGCCCGCCGGACCCGGCTGCGGTGAAGGACCTGGCCGACCGGTACGGGCTCGTGCTCGAGCAGCCCGACTGGATCGACGACGTGGTCGCCCGCTACCACCTCACACCGCCACCGGGTCGCTGACCGAGGCGGCGACACCCGGGCCGCGGAGGGCTCGAAACGCACGTCGACAGTGGGTCGCGCGCCTTAGCATGGGCGGCCGCACTCACAGGGGGTTCTCGTGTCCGACGTCGTCGTCTGTCCGGTGTGCACCGGCACCGTCAGCACCACGTCGTCGATGTGCTTCGGCTGCCACCTGCCGATGAAGGACGTTCTCGCCGCACAGAGCCTGCGTCGCCGCACGAACCGGAGCCGAACGACGCGCCGGTTGACGCGCCGGGTCGTTGCGGGGTTCGCGTACGTCGGCATCGCGGCGTGGTTCGCCTACCGGATGCCGAGCACGGTCACGTTCGTCGTCCCGGCAGCGGTGGCGGCGGTGTGGCTGCACGTCGTGCGTGGCCACGCGATCCTCGGCGCGCTCGCGTTCCTGGCCTGGATGGTGGTGGTCCCGGCCGTGTTCTGGCCGTCCATGCTGACCGACCTCGGCAACGACCTCTCCGGCCTGCTGCCCTGACGGCCGCGCAGGGCGCGGCTACTCCGCGCCGGCGCCCCAGCCTTCGCCGTGCACCGGCCAGTCGTCGGGAAAGTCCTTCGCGACCGCGTCGTGCTCCTTGAACAGCTTCTTGCGCGCGCGCCGGTTCAGCCGGTCGCCGAAGACCGTGCCCTTGCAATGGTCGGTCTCGTGCTGCAGGCAGCGCGCGAGCAGACCGCTTCCGGCGTAGCGCACCGGCTTGCCGTACTCGTCCTGGCCCTCGACCACGGCGAAGTCCGGCCGGGCGAGCGGCACGAACGCGCCGGGCAGCGACAAGCAGCCCTCGTCGCCGTCGTCGAGGCGGCGGCTCTTGCCCTCAGGGAGGTACAGCTCGGGGTTGCACACCACGCCGCGGTGGTGCACACCCTGGTCGTCGGGGCAGTCGAACACGAACACCGCCCGGTCCACGCCGATCTGGCAGGCCGCGAGCCCGACGCCGTCGGCGGCGTACATCGTGGCCACCATGTCCGCGACCAGCGAGCGCAGGTCGTCGTCGAACTCCGTGACCGGCTCCTGCACCCGGTGCATGACGTCCGCGCCCCAGCGCGTGATCGGGCGGACCGTGCCGCCCTTCGGGAGCTCGGGGGAGTCGGGGGAGACGGGTACGTCGGGCATGGCGGACATCCTAGGGAGACGCCGTCGTGGTCCCGGCACGGCGTGACCCGCGCCACGACGCGCTTCCCTAGCCGGCTGTGTAACTCGCAGTTACAGTTTCGGCATGACCGCCTCGCACCCCGCCCCGGCCCGCAGCCGCCACGGAGTGACGGCCAACGACAAGGCCGACCCGATCGGCTTCGCCGTCTCCGCGCTGAACCGCCTCGCCCAGCTCCCGGTGCTCGACCGGTTCGGGCTGCGCCGGCCCACCGAGCGGGCCGTCTTCGAGGCCACGCGCACCGGCTTCCGCACCGTCGGCGCGGTCAACCGCCGGTTCGCCCGGGCCGGCAGTCGGCGCGGCACCCCGGCGCGCGTCCCGAGCGCACCGCGCACGGACCTGTTCGACCTGACTCCGGCCGAGGACGAGCAGATGCTCGTCGATGTCGTCACCGAGCTGGCCGACGAGGTGCTGCGGCCCGCGGCCGCCGAGGCCGACGACGCGAGCGCGACGCCCGACAAGGTGCTCGCCGCGGTCCGCGAGATCGGCCTCCCGCTGCTGGGCGTCCCCGAGTCCCTCGGCGGCATCTCCACAGAGCGCTCCGCGACCGCCGGCGCCCTGGTCGCCGAGGCGCTCGCCCGCGGCGACATGGGCCTCGCCGTCTCCTCGCTGGCGCCGGGGGCCGTCGCCACGGCGCTCAGCCTCTGGGGCACCGAGGAGCAGCAGGCGACGTACCTCCCCGCCTTCACCGGCGACGACGTCCCCGCGGCGGCGCTCGCGCTCACCGAGCCGCGGCCGCTGTTCGACCCGCTCACGCCCGCGACGACCGCCACCCGCGATGGCGACGGCTACGTGCTCAACGGCGTGAAGTCGATGGTGCCGCGCGGTGCGGACGCCGAGCTGTTCGTGGTCGGTGCGATGCTGGACGGCGAGCCGCGGATGTTCGTCGTCGAGTCCGGTACGCCGGGGGTGGGGATCGAGGCCGACCCGGCGATGGGGCTGCGGGCGGCGGCGCTGACCCGCGTCGTCCTCGACGGCGTGCGCGTCGGCGAGATCGGGCTGCTGGGCACGGCCTCCGACACCGCCGAGTGCGTCCGCCTCTCACGCGTCGCATGGAGCGCCCTGGCGGTAGGCACCGCGCAGGCGGTGCTCGACTACGTGATCCCCTACGTCAACGAGCGGCAGGCGTTCGGCGAGCCGGTCAGCCACCGGCAGGGCGTGGCGTTCATGGTCGCCGACATCGGCATCGAGCTGCAGGGCATGCGCCTGGTCACCTACCGCGCGGCCGCCCGCGCCGCACAGGGCAAGGACTTCACCCGCGAGGCCGCGCTGGCCCGCAAGCTCTGCGCCGAGCGCGGCATGCGGATCGGCAACGACGGCGTCCAGCTGCTCGGCGGCCACGGCTTCGTCAAGGAGCACCCGGTGGAGCGGTGGTACCGCGACCTACGGGCCGTCGGCGTGATGGAAGGGACGGTGCTCGTCTGATGCTGAACCTGGAGACCCCGAAGAAGTTCCGGCCGCTCATCGGCAACGCCCACCAGGTCGCGATGAACATGCTGCGGCCAAACTCCCGCAAGTACGACCGCGCCGAGCACGAGTACCCCAAGGAGCTCGACATGCTCGCCGCGATGATCGACGGGCTGTCGGAGTCCGGGCAGGCGAGCGGCGCCGGGGCGTCCGGCGTACGGCGCAGCGAGGACGAGCCGGCCAAGGACGACGGCGGCACCAAGAACGGTGCCAACCTCGCCTCCGTGCTCTCGATCATGGAGATGTGCTGGGGCGACGTCGGGCTGCTGCTCTCGATGCCGCGCCAGGGCCTCGGCAACTCGGCGATCGCGTCGGTCGCGGACGACGAGCAGGCCGAGCGGTTCAAGGGCGTCTGGGCGTCGATGGCGATCACCGAGCCCGGCACCGGTTCCGACTCCGCCAACATCAGCACCACCGCCCGGCTGGACGGCGACGAGTACGTCCTCGACGGCGAGAAGATCTTCGTCACCTCGGGGGAGCGGTCCGACCATGTGGTGGTGTGGGCGACGCTCGACAAGTCCAAGGGCCGTGCGGCGATCAAGTCGTTCGTGGTGCCCAAGGGCACGCCCGGCCTCACCGTCGAGCGGCTCGAGCGCAAGCTCGGCATCCGCGCGTCCGACACCGCCACGATTCGGCTCGAGAACTGCCGCGTCCCGAAGGAGAACCTCCTCGGGTCGCCGGACATCGACGTCAAGCAGGGCTTCGCCGGCGCGATGGCGACCTTCGACAACACCCGCCCGCTGGTCGCCGCGATGGCGCTCGGCTGCGCCCGCGCCTCGCTGGAGCTGACCCGCGAGCTGCTCGAGCAGTCCGGCGTGACCATCGACTACGACCGCCCGGCGCTGAGCCAGTCGGCCGCCGCGGCGACGTACCTCCAGATGGAGAGCGACTGGGAGGCCGCCTACCTGCTCACGCTCCAGGCGGCGTGGCTGGCCGACAACCGCAAGCCCAACTCGCTCGAGGCGTCGATGGCCAAGGCCAAGGCCGGACGCACCGGCAGCGACATCACGCTGCGCTGTGTCGAGCTCGCCGGCAGCCTCGGGTACGGCGAGCACGAGCTGCTCGAGAAGTGGGCGCGGGACAGCAAGATCCTCGACATCTTCGAGGGCACCCAGCAGATCCAGCAGCTGATCGTCGCGCGGCGACTCCTCGGCAAGACGTCCGCAGAGCTCAAGTAGCCGGGCGTTTGGGACCTCTCCGACCGGGGCACACCCCGGCCATGCGAATCGGTGGAGTCCTCGTCGTGCTCTGGCTGCTGGTCGGCCTGGTCGCCGCGTTCCAGCGCGGCTACCTCGCCGGGGACGACACGAGCTGTGCCGAAGCCGGCACCATCGCGGTCACCGTCGTGGCCGGCCCGCTGAACTACGTCGGGGTGAACCCGAAGGTCGACGACTGCGAGGTGCCGCAGCCCTCCGAGTAGGCCTCCTGCCTGCGTAGTCCCGGACCGGTCGGGGGACGATGCGCGGCATGAAGCTCTACGCGGACGCTCCCGGTCACCAGGCCCGGCAGGTGCTGGGCGACCTCCTGCTCGTGCTCTGGATCGCGCTGTGGGTGCGGCTCTCGCAGGTCGTGCGCGACGCGACGCTCGCGCTGGCGGCTCCGGGCGAGCAGATCGAGGAGGCCGGCACCGGGCTCGCCGGCAAGCTCCGCGACGCGGGCGGCACGGTCGGCGGCCTACCGTTGGTCGGCGACCAGGCGCGGGCGCCGTTCGACGGTGCCGGCGACGCCGCCGACCGCATCGCCGCGGCCGGGGCCGCGCAGGTGGAGGCCGTGCAGACGCTGGCGTTCTGGCTGTCCCTGGCGGTCGGGTCGATCCCGATCCTCGTCGTCGTCGCGTTCTACGTGCCGCTACGCTGGCGCTTCATCCGGACGGCGAGCGCAGGCCGCCGGTTCGTCGACTCCGGCGCCGACCTGGACCTGTTCGCCCTGCGGGCGATGAGCAACCAGCCGCTGCACCGGCTGGCGCGGATCAGCGACGACCCGGTGCGCGCGTGGCGCGACGGCGACCCCGACGTGGTCCGCGCACTGGCCGCGCTGGAGCTGCGGGACACGGGGCTCGGCCTGCCGAAGGCCGGGTAGCGCTTCACGGGTGCGGCCCGCGGGTACGTTCCGGCCATGGCGCGTCCCACCCGCAAGGCCCGGCAGCAGCTGATCGTCGACGTCCTCGAGGACGCCTTCGCCGAGCTGATGACCGCCGACCCGCGGGCGTTCCGCGGCAAGTTCCGCAAGATGGCCGCCGACCCGTTCGCGTTCTACCGCGGCTCCGCCTGCCTGTTCTACGCCGACATGACCCGCGCCGAGGACCCGTGGGCCGACGACCGTGCCGGTGCGGTCTGGATCCACGGCGACCTGCACGCGGAGAACTTCGGCACCTACATGGACTCCGACGGGCGGCTGGTGTTCGACGTCAACGACTTCGACGAGGCCTACATAGGGCACTTCTCCTGGGACCTGCGCCGGTTCGTGGCCAGCCTGGCCCTGCTCGGCTGGCAGAAGGCCCTGCCCGAGGACGCCGTGCGCAAGCTCGTCGGCACCTACCTGCGCGCCTATCTCGCGCAGGTGAACCACTACCTCGAGTCCGAGGGCGACGACGACTTCGCGCTGCACCTGGGCAACACCGACGGTCCGGTGCACGACCTGCTCGTCGTGGCCCGGCTCTCCAGTCGGGTGGCGATGCTCGACGCGCTGACGAACATCGAGGAAAGCGCGCGGATGTTCCGGCACGACGGGTCGGTACGGCGGCTGGGCAAGGCCGAGCGCCGCAAGGTCGACCAGGCGTTCGCGTCGTACCTCGACACGATCCCGGAGTCCAAGCGCTTCGACCGCGAGCTGTTCTACGAGGTGCGCGACGTCGTCGGCAAGACCGGCTTCGGGATCGGCAGCGCCGGGCTCCCGGCGTACAACCTCCTGGTCGAGGGCTACACCCAGTCCCTCGACAACGACGTGGTGCTGTCGATGAAGCAAGCCAACGTCCCGGCGGTCAGCCGCTTCGTCGACAGCGGTGCCGTCGAGAAGTACTTCGAGCACGAGGGACACCGGACGGTCGTCAGCCAGCGGGCGCTGCAGGTGCACACCGACCCGCTGCTCGGCCACACCAGCATCGACGGCGTGGGGTACGTCGTGTCGGAGGTGTCGCCGTACGAGGCCGACCTGGACTGGGGCACGCTGACCGAGCCCGACGAGATGACGTCGGTGGTCAGGGCGCTGGGGGCGGCGACCGCCAAGGTGCACTGTGCGTCCGACGAGGACAGCGACCAGGACCTCGTGAACTTCCAGACCGAGGAGGCGATCGCGACCGTGCTGGAGGGGCGGCGCAAGGAGTTCGTCGCCGACCTGACCGACTTCGCGGTCGACTACGCCGACACGGTTCGGTCCGACCACGCACTGTTCGTCGACGCGTTCCGCGAGGGACGGATCGGCGGGGTCAGCGCCACCTGACGCCGGCGCAGGTCAGAGCAGTCGGCTCGCCGGGCCGGAGGCGGGCGCCTCGAGCACGGCCGGCTTGTCCCAGCTGCGCTCGGCGAACGCGCCCCCGACCGCGTGCTCGACCAGCTCGACCCGGTCGGTCGGCACCAGCGCGATCGCCGAGCCGCCGAAGCCGCCGCCGGTCATCCGCGCGCCCACGGCGCCGGCGGCCAGCGCGGTCTCGACGACCACGTCGAGCTCCTCGCAGGAGATCTCGTAGTCGTCGCGCATCGACACGTGGGAGGCCGCGAACAGCGTGCCGACCGTCATGTAGTCGCCGGCCTCCAACGCCGCCACGGCCGCGCCGACCCGCTCCTGCTCGGTGACCACGTGGCGGGCCCGCCGGCGCAGCGTGTCGTCGTCCAGCTGCTCCACCGCCTCGCGCGTGGCCTCGGCGAGCGCGTCGACACCCAGCGCACGGGCGGCCGCCGCGGACTCGGAGCGCCTGTCGCCGTACGACCCGTCGGACAGCGTGTGCTGCACCCGGGTGTCGAACACGAGGAGGGCCACGTCGGCCGACGCCGGGTCCCACGGCACGTCCCGCCGGTCGCCGGTGGCGAAGTCGATCAGCAGCGCGTGCTCGGGCGAGGCGAACACCGCGATCGCCTGGTCCATGCCGCCCGTGGGCGCTCCCACGATCTCGTTCTCGGCCCGCATGCAGGCGGCGACCACGCGCTCACGCACGTCCGGCGTGTGCGGCACGCCGGCGGCGAGGGCGACCGACACCTCGAGCGCCGCCGACGACGACAGCCCGGCGCCGAGCGGCACGCGCCCGTCGACGAGGAGGTCGAGCCCGGGCACCTCGAACCCGTCCTCGCGCAGCGCCCAGAGCACGCCGGCCACGTAGGCGGTGTACCCGGGGTACCCGGAGTACCCGGGGTACCCGGACTGCGCGCCCGGCGCCACGTCGTCCGGCCGGCCCTCCCAGGTGTCCTCGGCCTGCAGGCTGCGCACGGTGACGATGTCGTCGGTACGGCGACCGGACGCGACGTAGCAGGCGTGGGGGAGTGCGATCGGGAGCACCCGGCCGCCGTTGTAGTCGAGGTGCTCGCCGATCAGGTTGACCCGCCCGGGCGCGGCGTACACGCCGTCCGGCGCGCGGCCGTGCTCGTTCTCGAAGGCGGCCGCCAGGCTGCGAGCGATCTCCTGCGGGTCACCGGGCTCGACGGGAACGGGACGGGTCGGCATGCGCGACAGCCTAGGGCGAGGCCGCGGGCTTCGAGAGGCGAGCCGTCGTCCTTCGCAGGCTCAGTCCGAAGCTCGCTCCTCGACCTCCCGCCCCGTCACGACCTCGCGGGCTCGGTCGTGGGCCGTGACCTAACGCACGCTCCGGCGTTGTACAGGCACGCCGGGCGACTCCCTCCCGGCCCGAACAGGAGGAACAGATGCGTCGCTCGGTACGCACGTGTCTCGCCGTCGGCGTCGCCGCCGCCACGGCGATCACCACCGCCGCAATTCCCGCCGCCGCGGCCCCGACCCCGTCGCGGGGCCTGCTCGACGGCGCGCTCGCCCCCGTGCAGGACTTCCTCAAGGGCGAGCTGTCCGACCTCGTGTCGGGCGAGCGCACCACCGTGCTCGTGCACGGCACCGACCTCGCCGCCGCGAACCGCGCGGTGAAGGTCGCCGGCCTCACCAAGACGATGAGCTTCGACAAGATCGGCGTGGTCGTGGCCCGCGGGACCAAGGCGCAGATCGCCGCCGCACGCGCCGTGCCCGGCGTGACCTACCTCGAGGGCAACGCGCCGATCGAGCTCGCGCAGACCACGTCGAACACCGCGACCCGCGGCGACGAGGCGTACCGCACGCTGACCGGCGCCGACGGCACCGCGCTCAGCGGCAAGGGAGTCTCGGTCGGTCTGATCGACTCGGGCGTCGACCCGACGCACCCCTACCTCACCGAGGCCGACGGTTCCCCGGTCGTGGTGTCGAACCACAAGGTGCTGTGCGACCCGTTCGAGGCGGCCTGTCAGGTCCTCGACGTGCCGAACAACGTCGACACCGACACGCTGTCGGTCGGGGGTCACGGCACGCACGTCGCCGGCATCATCGCCGGCCGCGAGACCACGCTCTCCGACGGCAGGACCCTGCACGGGGCCGCTCCGGGCGCCAAGCTCGTGTCGCTGTCGACGGGTGCCGCGCTGGTGATCGTCGGCGCCGACGCGGCGCTCAACTGGGTGCTCGAGAACCACGAGGCGCCGTGCGGTGAGGGTGTTCCCGCTTCCGAGTGTCCGCCGATCAAGGTCACCAACAACTCCTACGGCCCCTCGGGCGGCGGCGATTTCGACCCCAACAGCGCGACGGTGAAGCTGCAGCGCGCGCTGGCCGCCGAGGGCGTGGCCACGGTGTGGGCGGCCGGCAACGACGGCGGCGACGGCTCCGAGAGCCTGACCAACCCGCCCGGCCAGGACCCGACCGGCGGCGTCATCTCGGTCGCGTCCTACAACGACCTCGAGTCCGGCACCCGCGACGGTGAGATCTCCGAGTTCTCCTCGCGCGGCCTCGAGTCCGACCCTTCCACCTGGCCGGACGTCGCGGCGCCCGGCGACACGATCACGTCGTCGTGCCGCATCTACCTGCCGATCTGCACGACCGGGCTGGACTTCCAGGAGGGCGGCGACTTCAACACGATCAGCGGCACCTCGATGGCCGCGCCGCACGTGGCGGGCATCGTTGCGCAGCTGTTCCAGGCCAACCCCACGGCGACACCGGGCCAGGTCGAGGACGCGATCACCTCGACCGCTCACAAGTTCACCTTCGGTGCGCCGTACGTCGGGGGCACGTCGTACGACAAGGGCCACGGGCTCGTCGACGTCGTCGCGGCGACGGAGGCCATCGCGCCCTGACCGGTCCCTGACCCCTCCCTGATTTGTCGGGGGGCGAAGACGAACGGCCCCGTCGTGCCTGGGGTGCGGCGGGGTCGTTCCTTTCCCCGACTAATGTGTAGTAGGTTGCTCGACAATTGGTGTCCAGCTCTCTCGGGGGAACGATGCGTCGAGTCCTGTCCCTGCTCGTCCTGCTGACCGCAGTCGCCCTGCTGCCCGTCGGCGTGCTCGACCGACCGGCACCGGCCGCCGGCGAGACCACCCAGGCGTCGCCGTCGGCCGGGCAGCCCAACGTCGTCGTGATCACGCTCGACGACATGCGCGAGGACGAGCTCGCCTACATGCCGCGCACGCGGGCGCTGCTCGCCGACCAGGGCGTGACGTTCGAGAACTCCTTCGCGCCGTACCCGCTCTGCTGCCCGGCCCGCGCGTCGTTCCTCACCGGGCTCTACACGCACAACCACGAGGTGTGGTCGCACCAGGAGCCGTGGGGGTTCCAGGCGCTGCGCGACCGCCAGACGCTGCCGGTGTGGCTGCAGCAGGCCGGTTACGACACGGTGTTCCTCGGCAAGTACCTCAACGGGTACGGCGCGCAGCCCGCGCCCGACGGCAGCGCCCCCGACTCGAAGACCTACGTCCCGCCGGGCTGGACCGACTGGCGCGGCGCGATCGACGGCGGTCTCGGCGCGGGGCACCCGCAGGACGGCGGCACCTACCGGTTCTTCAACACCACGCTCAACGCCAACGGCGAGTCGTTCTACCTCGAGCCCGGGCGCTACCAGTCCGAGGTGTTCGGCGACCTGTCGGCGCGGATCGTCGCCGAGCGGTCGGGCGACGACCGGCCGTTCTTCCTCTGGGCCAACTACGTCGCGCCGCACCACGGCAACCCGTCCGAGCCCGACGACCCCAAGCCGATCACGCGGGACGACGACAAGTTGACCAAGTACGTCACGACCGCACGGCCGGGCCGCGTGAAGGGCATGTTCGACGCGGTGATCACCGAGGCTCCCGGTGCGGCGGGCGAGGACGACGTCAGCGACAAGCCGTTCTTCGTGCGCGAGCTGCCGCCGCTCAACCAGGCCGAGCTCGACGGCCTGCTGGAGGTCACGCGTCAGCGCGCCGAGGCGCTCGCGGTCGTCGACGAGCAGGTCGAGAAGACCATCGCCGCGCTGGCCGCGACCGGCGAGCTCGACCGGACGATCGTGATCTTCACGTCCGACAACGGCTACTTCCTCGGCGAGCACCGCATCCGGCAGGGCAAGATCCTGCCCTACGAGCCCGCTCTCGGCGTGCCGCTGCTGGTGCGCGGTCCGGGCATCCCGGCGGGCGAGGTCCGCACCGACCCCTACACCTCGATCGACTTCGCGCCGACGATCCTCGAGGCCGCCGGCGCCGCGATCGACTGGCCGCTGAACGGCAAGTCCTTGCTCGACGTCGCCCGCTACGGCGACCGCGGCTGGCGCCGCGCCGTACTGACCGAGAGCGGGCCGCGCGGCACCGTCGCCGACCTCGACGAGTCCGGACCCAAGCTCGAGGCCCGCGATCCAGGCCCCGACGCGCTGCGGTTCTCTCAGGGGATCCGCACCGCCCGCTACCTGTACGTCGAGCACGCCAGCGACGAGGTCGAGCTCTACGACATGCGCACGGACCCGGGCCAGCTGACGAACGTGGCCGGCGAGACGGAGTACGCGGAGGACGAGGCGGCCCTGGCCCGCGTGCTGGACAAGATGCGCGACTGCCGCGGCGGCGCCTGCTCGGCACCGATGCCGAAGTCGCTGCAGGTAGGGCCGTAGCCGCCGGTGCCAACGTCGCCGGGATGTAGCATCGTGGACTCGTGCGCTTCGTCAACGAGTCCTCGCCCGGTTACGACCTGACCTACAACGACGTCTTCATGGTCCCGCGGCGGTCCGACGTCGCCTCCCGCTACGACGTCGACCTCGCCTCCCACGACGGCACTGGTACGACGATCCCGCTGGTCGTCGCCAACATGACCGCCGTGTCGGGCCGCCGGATGGCCGAGACCGTGGCGCGGCGCGGCGGCCTGGCCGTGATCCCGCAGGACATCCCGCTGAGCGTCGTACGGGAAGTGATCGGCTGGGTGAAGCAGCGGCACCTGGTCTTCGACACCGCGATCACGCTGCGGCCGACCATGACCGTGGGCGACGCGATGGCGCTGCTGCCCAAGCGCGCGCACCGGGCGGCGTTCGTGCTCGACGAGGAGCAGCGGCCGGTCGGGATCGTGACCGAGGACGACTGCTCCGGAGTCGACCGGTTCACGCAGGTCTCGCAGGTGATGACCGTGCACCCGCTGACGCTGCCCGACACCGTGGACCCGCGCGAGGCGTTCGACCGGCTCGACCAGGCGCGGTTGCGGGTCGCCCCGGTCGTCGACTCCGACGGCCGCCTCGTCGGCGTGCTGACTCGGCTCGCCGCGCTGCGGGCAACCCTCTACACCCCCGCGCTCGACGCGCAGGGACAGCTGCGGGTCGCCGCCGCGCTCGGCGTGAACGGCGACGTCGCGGCCAAGGCGTCCGAGCTGCTCGACGCGGGCGCGGACACGCTCGTCGTGGACACCGCGCACGGCCACCAGGACCGGATGCTCGACGCGCTCAAGGCGGTCCGGTCGCTGTCGCCCGAGGTGCCCGTCGTCGCCGGCAACGTCGTCTCCGCCGAGGGCGTACGGGAGCTGGTCGGCGCCGGTGCGGACATCGTCAAGGTCGGCGTCGGGCCCGGCGCGATGTGCACCACCCGGATGATGACCGGCGTCGGCCGGCCGCAGTTCTCCGCCGTACTCGAGTGCGCGGAGGCCGCGCGTGAGATCGGCGCGCACGTGTGGGCCGACGGGGGAGTGCGCTACCCGCGCGACGTCGCGCTCGCGCTCGCCGCCGGCGCCTCGCAGGTGATGATCGGCTCCTGGTTCGCCGGCACGCACGAGTCGCCGGGCGACCTGCACGTCGACGCCGACGGGCGTGCGTACAAGGAGAGCTTCGGGATGGCGTCCGCCCGAGCGGTCGCGCAGCGGACGAGCGCCGACACGGCGTTCGACCGGGCCCGCAAGGGGCTGTACGAGGAGGGCATCTCCTCGAGCCGGATGTTCCTGGACAAGGACCGACCCGGCGTGGAGGACCTGATCGACCAGATCTGCGCGGGCGTGCGGTCCGCGTGCACCTACGCCGGTGCGCGCAACCTCGAGGAGCTGCACGAGAAGGCGTGGATCGGCATCCAGTCCTCCGCCGGCTTCCACGAAGGACGCCCGCTGCCCACCGGGTGGTGAGCAGCGGGCGCGGAGTCCTTCGCTCGCGAGCGGCTCAGCGCTGAGCCGGCTCCTCCTCGCGTGCCTCGTCGGTCTGACGCTCGTCGACGTTGCTGCCCTCGGTGAGCAGCGGCTCATCGGCCTGCTCCACAGCGAGGGCGAAGTCGTCGCCGTGGCGGGTGGCGCCGGTGACGACCGCCTTCTCGACGGCCGCGGCGGCGTACCGTCGGCGGACCATCAGCGGGTCGTTGCGGAGGTCCTTGACGAGGGCCCAGGCCAGTCCGACCATCACGATCGCGAACGGGAGCGCCGCCACGATGGTGATGTTCTGCAGGCCGGTCAGCGCGTTGTTGCCGCCGACGAGCAGCATCACCGCGGCGACGCCACCGGTGGCGACACCCCAGAAGATGACGTTGAGGCGACCGGGCTCGAGCGTGCCGCGCTGCGAGAGCGTGCCCATGACGATCGAGGCCGCGTCGGCACCGGAGACGAAGAAGATGCCGACGAGCAGCATCACCACGATGGTGGTGAGCCCGGCCCAGGGCATCGTGTCGAGCAGCCCGAACAATTGACCCTCGGTCGTCGCCGCTCCGGCGAGGTCGGCACCGCCCTGCTCGGCGTGAATGGCCGCGCCACCGAAGATCGCGAACCAGACCAGGCTGACCAGCGACGGCACCAGCAGCACGCCGGTGACGAACTGGCGGATCGTGCGGCCGCGGGAGATGCGGGCGATGAACATGCCGACGAACGGCGTCCAGGACAGCCACCAGGCCCAGTAGAAGACCGTCCAGCCGGACAGCCACTCGGCCATGCCCTCGCCGCCCGCGGCTTCGGTGCGGGCGGACATCATCGCGAGGTCCTGGAAGTAGGAGCCGATCGCGGTGGGGATCAGGTCGAGCATGAACACGGTCGGCCCGACGACGAAGACGAACACGGCCAGCCCGAGGGCGAGCACCATGTTGATGTTGGACAGCCACTGGATGCCCTTGGCCACGCCGGAGACCGCGCTGAGGATGAACGCGACGGTCAGCAGTGCGATGACACCGACGAGCACGCCGTTGCCGACCTTGCCGATGCCGGCGATGATCTGCACGCCGCTGCCGATCTGCAGGGCGCCGAGGCCGAGCGAGGCCGCGGAGCCGAACAGCGTCGCGAAGATCGCGAGCATGTCGATGACCCGGCCGGCCGTGCCGGTCGCGCGCTTCTCGCCGAGCAGCGGGATGAACGCCGAGCTGATCAGCTGCGAGCGCCCGCGGCGGAACACGCCGTACGCGATCGCGATGCCGACGACGGCGTAGATCGCCCACGGGTGCAGGGTCCAGTGGAAGAGCGTGGTGGCCATGGCGTTCTGCACGGCCTCGGGGTTGCCCTCCGGACCGGTGCCCGGGGGCGGCGTCACGAAGTGCGCCAGCGGCTCGGCCACGCCGTAGAACATCAGGCCGATGCCCATGCCGGCGCTGAACATCATCGCGATCCACGACACGGTCCGGAACTCCGGCTCCTCGTCGTCGGCGCCGAGCGGGATGTTGCCGAACCGGCCCATCGCGAGCCAGATCACGAAGACCACGAACGCCGACGCGAGCAGGACGAAGAGCCAGCCCATGTTGTGCACGGTCCAGTCGAGCGCGGTGCCGGACGCGGTGCCCAGGGTGTCGGTGCTCAGGAAGCCCCAGGCCAGGAAGGCCAGGGCGATCACGGCTGTGACGCCGAACACGACGCGGTCGATCTTGCTGCCGCGGGCGTTGTCGTCGACGATCACCGGCGTCTCGAGGACGGGGTGGACGGGACTGTCCGGCGGTGGTTGGGCGGCCACCTTGCGAGTCTCGGACTCGGGACGGGTTTCGATGCTCACTCGGCGCACGCCGCCCGGCGGGGCGACGACCCTCCTCAGGTTCACGTTCGGGGGCATGGACGTTTGCGGCCGCACAGGGCCCGTCTTGCCGTGTACCCCCTGCAAACGGGAGTTACACACCTCAGCGCCGGGGGCGCCGGCGACCAGTGCGTCGGGCGTCGGCGCCCGCGCGCCGCGTGCGAGGTGGCGACGGGTCACGCGGCGTCTCGCCGCGCGAGGACCTGGCGGTGCGGCCACGCACGATACCGATGAACGTCTCGACCAATGGGTCGGGGTCCTCGGCCCGCCAGGCGAGGCCGACCTGCGACTCGGGTAGTCCGGCGACCGGCACCGCGACGACGTCCTTGCGATGGTGCACCCGCGCCACGGACATGGGCAGGAACACCAGGCCGGTGCCGGCCGCGACCGTCTCGACCTTCAGCCGGGTCGCGAGGTCGGGGTCGTCGAGGACGATCTCGCCCGCCAGGTCGTCGAGATCGATCTCGTCGTACGCCGCCACCGGATGCTCGCGGTGCGCGACCACCACCGGCACCTCGCGGTAGAGCGGGATGTGGTGCAGCCCGTCCCTGTTCTCGTCGGGCAGGTCGCGCACGAACCCCATCGCCGCCGTACCGTCGCGGACCGCGTCGAGCTGCTCGGCCACGTCGACGAGCCGGACCTCGAGCCGGGTGTCCGGGACGCGCTCGTCCCAGCGGCGGCGCCACTTGTCGAGCGTCACGCCCTCCACGAACGTGACGACGAAGCTCATCGGGCCCGGCGCTCGAGGATCCCGCGTACGAACGCGGCCTGACCCACGTGCTGTGCGCAGTCGTCGACGACGCTGACCAGTCGCACGGCCATGGTGACCGGCGGGTCCCAGCGTCGGTCGACGATCCGCTGCAGGTCGTTGTCGCTGAGCCCCGAGATGAACTCGACACTGCGGGCGTGCACCGCGTCGTGGTACCAGACCAGCATCTCCGCGTCGGCCACCACCTTTCCGACCTGCTGCGGGGTGTGCCCGAAGCCGTGGTCGTGGTTGTCGAGGGGCAGCGCGAAGCGCCCCGCCCAGCCGTCGCTGATCCACACCTGCGTCGTACCGGCGAGGTCGGAGATGTGGTCGTCCTGGATCCGCGAGAGATGCCAGACCAGCCAGGCGATCGAGTTGGCCTCCGGGTCGAGCCGTTCGGCCAGCTGGGTGCGCGTCAGCCCCTCGACGGCCGCGTGCACGTTCTGCTTGGTGCGGTTCAGCCCGTCGACGAGCAGGTCGGTCGCTGCTGTCATGTCGCGAGTCTGGCACGGGTGGGAGTGGGGGTGGTGCGTGAGAACGTCGTGGCTCACCGGTTGTCTTCCCGGACGCCGTACGCAGAGGATCTCTTGTGACCCGCATCGACCTGAGTCAGCGCACCGCGTTCCCGGCTGCGTTCGACGAGCGCACGACGCTCACCCAGCTCCTGAAGTACGTGCGCCTGACCGTTCACGCCAAGTGCGTCGGCCTGTCTCAAGCCGACGCGGTGCGGACGCCGCTTCCGACGTCGCCGGCGATGAGCATCGCCGGCCTAGTCAGCCACCTGCGCTGGTCCGAAGCCTTCTGGATCGACGTCGTCTTCATCGGCGGACGCAACCAGTGGCCGGGCACCGACGACGACTCCGAGCTCCAGATGCGCGCCGGGCTCGAGCAGCCTCTTGCCGTGCTTCTCGACGAGTACGCCGAGCAGGCGGCCCACACCGACGAGCTCATTGCTGCCCACGACTGGGACGAAGAGGCAGTGGGTCGTGACGAGAGCACCGGCAGGCCCTTCGCGTTGCGGTACATCATCACGCACCTGATCGAGGAGACGGCGCGGCACAACGGCCACCTCGACATCCTGCGCGAGCTCGCCGACGGCGTCACCGGCGACTAGCTACGTCATCGTCGTAGTCGATCCAGTCCTGGCGCCGGGTGCCGCGCGTGCCGCACCACGTGCGGACCTGGTCGACCGAGACGAAGCTGCGAGTGTTCTCCACCCGCGCGAGGGGCGTGCCGTCCTCGTCAGAGATCGCGCGGTCGCTCACGTGGACGTTGAGTACCACCTCCCGGCCCGGCAGCGGCAGTGTGGGGTCGGCGCCGCGGGCGAGCTCGCCCAGAGCGTGCGCACGGCGCACGTCCAACGAGTCCTGCCAGCCCAGCTCCGCCAGCCGCGCCGCACCATCGGACAGTGCGGCGTCGAGGTCGAGAGCGTCGGCGAGGTCGAGCTCGCCCTGAAGGTGGACGGTGCCGTCGAAGCCGACCTGGCCGGTGTAGATCGTCACGTGCCGCCCGTCCGCGGCCCGCGAGCCGTTGCTTCTCCGCGGCCTCGGGGTCGAACCGCACCAACGCTTCCTCGGCCAGCCGGTCCAGCTGGGCGATGCCGACCTTGTGCGCGAAGCGGGCGACGTGCCGGTCGACGTACGCAGCTCCGTCCGGAGATAGGCAACGGTGCGCCCGGCGATCCGGCGGGCCCGCCACGGCGGCAGCTCGTCGGCCTTGACCCGCGCCCATACCCGGGGCAGCCGGTGGGCGAGCTCCAGGATCCGGACCTCTTCGCGGTCCGCAGCAGCGCGAGCCTCACGGACAGCCGCCAGCACCGCATCGGCGGAGTCCGCCTGCTGCTCGGGTGCCAGTGTCGCTGCCATGAGTTCATCCCATCAGGGAGCACCAACCGTTTTCGAACGTCAGTTCATGCGCCAGCGGCCGGAGGTTGCGCCGAGCGCCCTCGGCGGACTCGCGGCGAACGGCGTACGAGCTCTGGTCGAAGCAGACGCCAGGACCTCCGCGACGCGACTCAGCGAGAAACGCGAGGTTCGTCGAGCCGGTCGACCGCCTCGAGGAGCGCGTCGACGTTGCGCTGGTTCTTGCCCCAGTCGACAAGGGTGGAGCCGAGCTTCGACCGGGACTCCACCACCACCGCGGTCACGCCGTCACTCGGCGGCGCCGACGGTCGCACCACGGCCTCGATCACCTCGCCCCACGATGAGCGGGACACACCCACGCTGGCCTCGAGCCGCGTCCGCGTGCGGTCACAGACGTGGGCGTGCGGGATCGCCTCGGCGCCCTCGTGCAACGCGGTGAGGACGCGCTCGGGCGGAGCGGCAGTCGTGAAGGACGCCACGCACACCGACCTGCCTTGGCCCCGCATCGCTCGGGCGACGACCGCGGCGAGCACGACGACCGCGCAGGCGCAGACCGCCACGATCCACGTCGCGGTGGGGGACATATCTGCACTGTGCCCAGGACTCCGTCTCGCTACGCGTTGCGTAGGTCGAACACCAGCCGCGCCGGGACCCGGCCGGCGAGAACTTCGTCGAAGCACGCGTTCACGTCCTCGAGGCGGCGCGCCTCGGCGACGACCTGCGTCTCACCGCGAGCATGCAGGGCGAAGCAGTCGGAGAGGTCGTTGCGGGTGCCCACGAGCGACCCGATGACCGAGATACCCCTGAGGACGGTCTCGAAGACCGGCAGCTCGAGCCGGTTGTCAGCCGGCAGCCCGACAAGGACCAGGCGACCGTTGGGGTTGAGGGCGGCGTGCGCGGCGCGCATCGCGGCGGGGGAGGGCACCGTCACCACAGCGATGTCGACGCCACCGAGCGCCGCGAGGGCGGCCGCCTGGTCGCCACGGGCGTCCACGACGTGGTCGGCGCCGAGCTGCTTGGCCAGGTCGAGCTTGGCGTCCTCCACGTCGACGGCGACGGTGGCGGTGCCGAAGATACGGGCGTACTGCAGCGCGAGGTGTCCCAGCCCGCCGACCCCGACGACCATGGCGGTCTCGTTCGGCTGCGGGTGCGCGACCTTGACCGCCTTGTACGTCGTCACGCCGGCGCACGTCAGCGGTGCCGCGTCCATCGGCGTCACGCCCTCGGGCACGGGTACGGCGTGGCTGGCGTAGCCGACGGCGTACTCCGCGTAGGAGCCGTCCATCGTGTAGCCGGTGTACTGCGGCGAGGTGCAGTAGGTCTCCCACCCGCCGACGCAGGCGCGGCAGCGACCGCACGCGTGCCCGAGCCACGGCAGGGCCACCCGTGTGCCGACGAGAGAGCGGTCGGCGTCGGAGCCGACCTCGACGACGCGCCCGACGCCTTCGTGCCCCGGGATCAGCGGGATCTTCGGCTTCACCGGCCAGTCGCCGTGCGCGGCGTGGATGTCGGTGTGGCACAGGCCGCTGGCCTCGATCTGCACGAGGACCTGGCCGGGTCCCGGTTCGGGCACGGGCACGTCACGTATCTCGAGCGGGGCGCCGAGAGCGGGGACGACGGCAGCACGCATGGGGTCTCTCCTGTCGGTGGATCCGGGCTGGCCCCTTCAGCCAACGCGCGGCGGCGCGTCCCCGGCAGATGCCGACGGCCCGAGGTCCGGGGACCTAGGACCCTGCCGGGAGGTACGGCGCCGGGGTCTGTCGGCGAGCGCGCCGAGACCCAGCAGCGCCACCGCGACCAGGCCCATCACGGCCTGCAACGGGTCGAGCCCGACGAACGGGATCTGCACGGCGAGCTCGATGGCGAGCAGGACGCCGGCGGCCATCGCGGCCGCACCAGTCCATTCGGACCCTCGCCAACCGAGCCAGGCGGTGACCACGCAGGGCACGGCGACGCTCAGGAGCAGCCAGAACCCCGGCAGCACCCACGAGCTGAGGCCGAGCGGCGCCAAGTCGGTGACCGGCGGCGCGAACGTCCCGGTGACCAGCTGCCCGGCGCCGGCGATCGCGGCGAGGCTCGTCAGGCCAGCGGTCCACAGGAGCGTCCGGCGCCACGGCACCGCATGGGACGTCATCAGCTCAGCGCGGACAGCGCCTCGTAGACCAGGAACGCCGGCCAGACGATCCCCTCCAGCACGGCCAGGACGTACGACCAGAACCCGTCGGCCTGCTGCCAGAAGAACACCCAGGCTCCGAGGATGCCGAGCACGTAGATGGCTCCACCGTCGGCGCCGGTCATGGTCCGCTTGTCGCTCCTCGTGTCACTCATCGCACTCTCGCTTCGGGACTCAGGACCGCCGCGCGGACCGGCCGGCCTCGGCCAGGAACCGCACCCCGGTCACACCGGCGACGGACCTGGCCAGCACCTCGGCCACGCGCCGTTCTGGAGCGTCCCGCGGGCCGGTGATCTCGACGAGGCCGTCGTCCGCGGTGGCCACCCAGTCGGTTCCGTCGGCGCGGAACAGCTCGTTGATCTCGGTCTCGATCGCCTCGTCGGCGCGGGCCAGCACCCGCAGCACGTCGCGGCGGCTGAGCATGCCCATCAGCCGGCCGTGGTCGACCACGGGCAGGGACTTCACGGTCGTCGAGGTCATCAGCTCGACCGCGTCCTCGAGGTCGTCGCCGGAGCTCACGGTCACGGGCATCCGGGTCATCACCTCACTGACCAGGTGCGGGCGCTGCGAGTCAGCGGCGGGCGGTGTCTCCATGTGCCGCCGGGAGTCGGGGAGCAGCATGTCCCGCACCAGGTCGGCCTCGCTGATGACGCCGACGACGTGGCCGCCGGCGTTCACGACCGGTACGGCGGTGACGGAGTGCGCGTCGAGGACACGTGCCGCGTGACGGATGGTGGCGTCCTCCCGGACGGTGATCGCCGGGCTCGTCATGACTTCCCTGACCAACATGCTGCTGCCCTCCTTCGGGTCGCTCCCATCGTCGGTTCGCGGAGCCACGGGCAGGAGGGTCGAAGGTCCCCGCGGACCGGGCTGAGCGGCCCTGTCCGGTAGGGCGCGGTGGTCGAACGATGGAGGCGAGCAGTCGGACCAGCAGGGGAGGAGCTCACGACATGAACGCGTCCGGTCGCGTCGTGGCAGCCGTCGACGGCACCGAGGGGAGCGCGGGTGCACTGCGCTACGCGAGGGAGGAAGCCGTGAGGTGGGGCTTTCTGCTGAGCATCGTGCACGTGAGCCCGACGTACGTCCCCCTGGCGCCGATGCTGCCGTACGTCCCGGACGACCTCACGTCCGCGGGCGAGGCGATCCTGCGGGACGCCGCGGCCGCGGTGAGCGGGCCGGCCGGGCCTGAGGTCGAGACCCGGCTGCTGTCCAACGGCCGCGTGGCCGCGATCGTCGAGGCCGCGCGGGACGCCGACCTCCTCGTGCTCGGGCGCGAGACCAAGCGCGGGGTGGACCGGATGCTGTTCGGTACGACGACCGCGGCGGTCGCCGCGCACTCCGCCGTACCCGCGGTCGTGGTGCCGGGCGACTGGCGCCCGGGCTCGAGCGAGGGCGTGGTCGTCGCCGGCCTGCGTTCTCACCACGGAGCCGACGAGCTCCTGCGCACTGCCTTCGAGGCCGCGTCCGCGCGCGGTGCCGTACTGCGGATCGTGCACGCGTGGTCCTTGCCGGACCCGTACGCCGACCGGGTGGAGGAGCGCACGCACGCCGCCCGGTGGCTGACCGCGGCGCGCACCCACATCGACCGCCTGCTGGACCCGTGGCGCGAGAGGTTCCCCGACGTCGTCGTGGAGATCGTGGTCGTGCACGACCAGCCGGCGCGGACGCTGATCCGTCAGACGGAGCACGCGGACCTGGTCGTCCTGGTGCGCCAGCCCGTCGCCGTGCTGCCCGGCCGACGGCTCGGGTCCACGGCGCGCGCCGTGCTGGCGCACGCGGCGAACCCGGTCGAGGTGCTGCCCGCGACGAGCGGTACGGCGAACGCGGACGGCGCCGAGGCCGACCGGACGAAGGTCACGAGCTGACGCGCACGACGGCGGACCCGCCCAGCCGGCCCCCAGAGATGTCGCCCATCGCCTTGTCCAGCTCGTCGAAGGCGTACTCGGTGACCTCCGGCCGCACACCGAGCCGTCCGGCGAGGCGCAGGAACTCCTCGCCGTCGGCGCGCGTGTTGGCGGTCACGGACCGCAGGTCCTTCTCCAGGAACAGGTGCCGCGCGTAGTCCAGCGACGGCACATCGGTCATGTGGATGCCGGCGAGGGCGACGTTGCCGCCCCGGCCCACCGCCTCGAGCGCCGGCGGGACCACCTCGCCGGCGGGCGCGAAGACGATCGCGGCGTCCAGCGGCACGGGCGGCCGGTCTGAGAGGCCGCCCGTCCAGACGGCGCCCAACCGCTCGGCCAGCTTGCGGCCGGCCTCGTCGCGCGTCACGACGTACAGCTCCGCGCCCTGGGCCACCGCCAGCTGCGCGGTGAGGTGCGCGCTGGAGCCGAAGCCGTAGAGCCCGAGCCGGCCGCCCGGTGGCATCTCGGCGCGCTTGAGCGCGCGGTAGCCGATGATGCCGGCGCACAGCAGCGGTGCGAGCAGCTCGGCGGGGGAGTCGTCCGGCAGCGGATAGGTGAACGCGGCCGGGGCGACGACGTACTCCGCCAGCCCGCCGTCCGCGTCCCAGCCGGTGAACTCCGGCGCGGTGCACAGGTTCTCCTGGCCGTGCCGGCACCAGCGGCACTGGCCGCAGGTACGGCGCAGCCCGGCGACGCCGACGCGCGCGCCTTCGGCGACTTCCACGACGTCGCTTCCGGTGCTCACGACCCGGCCCACGACCTGGTGCCCCGGCGACACGTCCGGTCGCCGGGGCGGGAGGTCGCCCTCGGCGAGGTGGAGGTCGGTGCGGCAGACGCCGCAGCACTCCACTCGCACGAGGACCTCGTCGCGTCCAGGCGTGGGGACCGGACGCGTCACCAGGCGCAGCGGGCCGGAGTCCAGCGGCCCGGGCTCGTGCACGACCCAGGCCCGCATGGTCGTCATCCGGTCTCCTCCTGTCGGGAAAGGTCCTCAGCCGCGTGGCTCCGGGACCACCTCGACCGGGCACGCCGCCTCGCGCAGCACGGCCCGGGCCACGGAGCCGAGGTGGTGTCCCGGCACCCACGTGCGGGCGCGAGCGACGAGCAGCAGGTCGCTGTCGTGCGAGGCCTTCTCGAGCACGTCGGCCGGGCGGCCACGCTCGGCCCGCGTCTCGATGGTGACATCGGGAGCCTTGTCCTTCCAGGCGTCCGCGAGCGACTGCAGGTCCTGCGCGGTCTGCCGCTGCCAGTCGGTCAGCTGCTCGGTGGAGAGCAGGGAGACCTCGTAGGCGACCGGCAGCTCCCACGCGTGCGCGAGGGTGATCTCTGCGGGTCCGCCCGCCGCCACGTCGATGGCGCGCGAGATGAGCTCGTCGGCACCCTTCAGGTCGGACACGCCGACGGTGATCCGCAGGGGCTGGTCAGACTCCCGCGGCGACCAGTCGTCGGGCACCGAGACCACGGGTACGTCGGCGCGGGCGGCGACCCCCGCCGCCACCGAGCCCGACACGATCTGCGCCAGCCGCGAGCGGCGCCGGTGCTGGAGCACGACGCATGCGCTCTGGCGCGAGAGGTCGGTGAGGACCGGCACCGGGGCACCGACCACCACGTCGGCGGCGACGCCGACACGGTCGCGCGCCGCGTCGAGAGCCCGCTCCTCGGCACCCCGCACCAGCTGCCGGCCGGCCAGCTCGGCCGCCTCGAAGCTGAGCAGGATCGTCTCGGGACCGGCGAGCCCGTAGGGACTGTGCGCGGCGTGCACGAGGCGTACGTCGCAGCCGGACGCCGCGGCACGCTCGACGGCGAACCGGACGGCGGCGGTCACGTCGTCCTCGCCGACGCCGACGAGGATGTACGGGCGTACTTCGTTCATGACGGTGCTCCTTTCGTCACCGCCAACGTGCCTCCGGCGCGCGGTCCGGGGACAGGGGCGAAGGACCCAGGGGGCCGGGGACGAACGGGCCCGATTCGACCGGCGCTCCGCCGCAGCAAGCAGGTCGTACGGGATTGCCGTGTTCGCCGACGCCCGGAGTGCCCCGTTTGTACGCTGTTGCAGTGAGAGCGTCTTGGGTGTGGTCGTCGGCTGCAGCTCTCGTGGTCGGGTCGCTGCTGCTGGTGCTGGCGTTCGCGGTCAACCCGCTGTCGCAGGACGTCGACCCCACGGCCGCGCTCCGCTCAGCGGAGCGGTCCAACGGTCGATGGCTGGGCATGGCCGCCATCATGTTCATCGCCTCGGTGTGCCTGACGTTCGGCGTGCCGTCGGTGCTGACCCTGCTCACCGGCCGCGGCCACGGCGTCGGGGTCGTCGGTGCCGGGCTGTTCGCGATCGGCACGATCGGGCTGTCCAGCTACGCCATGGTGCTGGTCGTCGTACGAGCCCTCGTGCTGCGCGACCTGCTGACGCCGAAGGATGTGGCGTCGCTGATGAACGACGACGCCGTCGCGGTGTTCCTCGGGTCGTGGATCACGGCGTTCCTCCTCGGCCTGGTGCTGCTCAGCGCGGCGCTCTTCATGGCGCGCACCGTCCCGATGTGGGTCCCGGTGCTCGTCCTGGTCAGCCTGGCCAGCCAGCTCGTCCTCGGCGCGCTCGGCGACTTCGGCACGGTCCTGCAGTTCCTCGCCCTCGCGGTGGCGCTCACCGGTGTCTCGATGAGTGCCGCGCGCGCCGCCCAGGAGCCGTCCGTCACGCACCTCGTGGCAGGGCACCGCGAGTCCTGACGCGTTCGGGACCTTCGCACCTGGCCGGCCGGCCGGACCGCGACGTTGCCTGGTCGTGGAGGTGACCGGTCCATGGCGAGCGCGGAGAGTGCGAGCGTCGATCTGTACTGGCTGCCGCTCGGCGCCGGCGACGGCACCGGGTGCGTGCGCACCAACGGCCGCGTCTACGAGGCGGTTGTCGCACGCCGGGAGCAGCGCACTCCCTGCCGGCTCTTCCACTCCGCGCTGGAGGTTCGGCTCGGCGACCAGCGCTTCACGATCGAGATGGCTCCGGTGTGGAGCACGCCCGCCGCCGAGCGCGGCGTGGTGGCCGAAGGCCCCGTCGGGCTGCCGTGGCTGGGCAGGTCGCGCCTCTTCCGCTACGAGGTACGGCGGTGGCGGGACGGCGTGGTCCCGGACCTCGCCGAGGCGGTCGGCGGCGCGCGGCGGCTGAGCAGCGACCCGACGCGCACGGCGTCGCTCCTCGCGCGCGTGCCCGATTTCCCTACGGTCACCTGGGGTCGCGACGAGCTCGGCACGGGGGACATGTGGAGCTCGAACTCGCTCGTCTCCTGGCTGCTCGCGTCGAGCGGTCACGACGTCGACGCCCTCGGCCCACCCGACGGCGGCCGGGCGCCGGGCTGGCAGGCCGGGCTGGTGGTGGCGCGACGGACAACCTCGGGACCGGAGTCCGTCCCCCGCGGGACCTAGTGCCCTGCCGGCCCAGCGGCGCGAAACCTAGCGTGAAAGCCACAGGAAGACCGGCCACGAGAGGTGGTCACCATGGAGCGGCTGGACGATGAGAGGCCCGTGCTGGAGCTCTCGGCCGAGGAGTGCTGGGCGCTGCTGCGATCCCAGGAGATCGGCCGCGTGGCGTACCGCCTCGTGGACGAGGTGCACATCGTCCCGGTCAACTACCTCGTCGACCGTGGACGCCTGCTCATTCGCAGCGGGTCGGGCAACAAGCTGCTGGCCGCAGCGCTGAACTCGGACGCCGCGCTGGAGATCGACTGGTTCGACGACCAGAACGCGTGGTCGGTCGTCGTCCGCGGCCGGCTTCAGCGGCTCACCGACCACGAGCGGAACGAGCTCGGCGACCTGCCCCTGCACAGCTGGGTGCCGACGCCCAAGGCCGAGCTGCTGGTCCTGCTGCCGGCGGAGGTGACCGGACGGCGGTTCCTGCTGCGGCGCGGCCCCGACGCCGATCTGGAGATCACATGACCAGCCCCACCCTGACGTTCCTCGGCGGCACCGGCACCGTGACCGGCAGCCGCTTCCTGGTCGGCCGCCCCGAGCCGAAGGTGCTCGTCGACGCCGGCCTGTACCAGGGCACGGGCGAGCTGCGCGAGCGCAACTGGGAGCCCCTCACCGTTGAGCCGTCGACCCTCGAGGCGGTCGTGCTCACGCACGCGCACCTGGATCACTGCGGCTACCTTCCGCGGCTCGTTCGCGACGGGTTCCGCGGCCGGGTGGTGTGCACACCGCAGACCGCCGAGCTCGCGGAGATCGTGCTGCGCGACAGCGCGTTCCTGCAGGAGGAGGATGCTGCGTACGCCAACCGCGCGGGCTGGTCGCGCCACGAGCCGGCGCTCCCGCTCTACGACACGGCGGACGTCGAGCGGGCGATCACGCTCTTCGACCCGGTCGAGTTCCGCCGGGTCACCCGAGTCGCGGAGTCCGTGGACGTCGTCCTGCACCCGGCGGGACACATCCTCGGCTCCGCGGTCGTCGACCTCGGTGTCGACGGACGGCACGTCGTGCTCAGCGGCGACCTCGGCCGCGCGGGCCACCCGCTGCTCGCAGCACCGGCACCTCCGCCGCCCGGTCGCACGATGGTCATCGAGTCGACGTACGGCGACCGCCGGCACCCGCCGCCCGGAGGCGCGGTGCTCGCCGGAGCCGTGCGCCGGACGCTGCAGCGTGGCGGCACCGTCCTCATCCCGGCGTTCGCCGTGGACCGCACCGAGCTGGTGCTGCTCGAGCTGCGCCGCCTCACGGTCGAGGGGCGGATCCCGCGCGTGCCGGTGTACGTCGACAGCCCGATGGCGCTGGCCGCGCTCGACGTCTACCGGCGCGCCGTCCGGGCCGGCTCCAGCCAGTTCCACGAGGGCGCCTCCGCCCTGCTCGAGATCGAGGACGTGCTCGACCTGCGCCAGGTGCGCGACGTGGCAGGCTCGCAGCAGCTCAACGAGCCGTCGTACCCCTGCATCATCGTCTCCGCCTCGGGCATGGCCACCGGCGGTCGTGTGGTGCACCACCTCAAGCACCAGCTGCCCGACCCCCGAAACACCGTTGTCTTGACCGGGTTCCAGGCCGAGGGGACGCGCGGCCGGCAGCTCCTCGACGGCGCGACGCACCTCAAGATGCACGGCCGCTACGTGCCGGTGCGCGCCGACGTGATCGAGATGCCGTACTTCTCCGTGCACGCCGACTGCGACGACCTGGTCGCCTGGATCAAGTCCGCCGAGGAGCTGCCCTCGACCGTGTACGTGGTGCACGGCGAGCCGCAGTCGTCCCGCAGCCTCGCGCGGCGGATCGAGGAGGACCTGGGCATCTGCGCGGTGGTGCCGTTCCTCGGCGAGCGCGTCCGGCTGGAGTGAACGTCAGGGCCGGCCGGGCCGCACCAGCCCGCTCTCGTAGGCGTGGATCACGATCTGCACGCGGTCTCTCAGCCCGAGCTTGCTGAGGATCTGTCCGACGTGGGTCTTCACCGTGGCCTCCGCGAGGTAGAGGTTGGCCGCGATCTCGGCGTTGGTCTCGCCGCGCGCGATCGCGACCATCACGTCGCGCTTCCGCGCTGGGCGGCGCCGCGGTCAGCCTCGCGGTGATGGTCGTCCAGGCGGACAGCCTCAGGCTGCTGGTGTTCATCCTCGCGCCGCGCTGGGGACCCGCGCTGCTGCTCGTGACGTACGCCTACTACCGAGACTGCGCGGACGGCCCGGCGCGCGTCCGTGAGGACGAGGTCAGCGCGGTCTCCTGACCGAGAACGACGACAGCCCTCCACCCGGCGCGGGTGGAGGGCTGTGTCGGCCTCTGCCGTCGCGTCCGGGGGCCCGGACGTCTCTTGGTGGAGAGAGCGCAGTGGCCGGCACGGGGATGAAGGGCCGGCCACTGCGCCGCGGCGGGGGCCGCCTCATCGCCGCGTCGTGAACCTCCACGACTTGGCAGCCATCGTGTTGCCGGCTGCGTCGCGCAGGCCGGCCTTGACCCGGACGACGATCCGAGCCTTCCTGGGCAGAGCCTTCACCGGGTCGACGACGAGCGTGCGCTTGCTCGCCACCCAGCGGACGTCGGCCTTCAGCCGCTTGCCCGCGACGGTGCGCAGCTTCACCGCGCCCTTGCCGGCGTTGACCACCTGCTCGCTCAGCTTCACCCGGATGACGGCCTTGCGGGCGACCTTGCCCTTGGTGCGCTTCACCACCTTGGGAGCGGTGTGGTCGCGGGTGGTGAAGCCCCAGCTGGTCGCCGGGACCGGTCGGCCGTCGGCGGTCCGGACGCCTGCCACCTTGACGGTGACCTTCGTGCCGTCCGGGAGCTTGCCGCGCGGCGACACCTTCGCCGTCCGTGCGGCGGCGTCGTAGGTGACCGTCGCCGGCAGCCGCTTGCCTCGAGCCAGCATCTGGACCGTCTGCTGGTTCACGTCGCGGACGTCCGTCGCGAACGTCATCGACACCGCGGCCCCACGGTCGACCTCGACCGCCCCGGCGGCCGGCGACTGAGCCAGCAGCAGGGACGACGACGGCGTCGGCGTGATGGTGCCGCCCGTCGTGAACGCCACGATCGTCTGAGGCAACGTGTTGCCGGAGGCGTCCGTGATCCCGGTCGTCAGCCGCACCACGTAGCGCCGGTCGGCGAGCAGCACCACGTTCGGGTCGAGCGTGGCCGTCCGGGTCGCCGCGTCGTACGACACGGTGGCCGGGATCTGCTCGGTCCCGAGGGAGAGGGTCATCGTGCTGCCGCTCACGCCCTGCACCGGCTCGTCGAACGTCGCGGTGACATTGGTGTTCCGGTCCACCCCGACCGCGTCCGCGGTCGGCGAGGTGCTCACCACCTGGGGCCGGGTCGTGTCGGCGGTGGTGAACCGCCAGCTCGTCGGCACCAGCGGGTTGCCCGCCTCATCGGTGATCCCAGCCGTGAGCGAGACCTCGTACTCGGTCTGCGAGTCGAGCGCCGCCACCGGGTTGAGGACCGCCCGACGCGCGTTGGACATCGACACCTCGGCGTCGACCACGGCCCCGTCCGAGACCCGGCGCAGCGTCATGCTGCCGCTGTCCACGCCGACGACCGTCTCGCTGAAGGTCGCGGCGACGTTGGAGCCGCGGGCGACTCCCTCGGCACCGGCCTCGGGCTGACGGACCGTCACCGTGGGAGCGGTGAGGTCGAGCGGTGCGACAGTCGCCGTCACGAACTCCGACCACGGTCCCTGACCGACCGGGTTGAGCGCCGCCACCCGGAACCGGTAGGTGCCGACCGGCAGGTCGATCCTCGTCGAGGTCTCCTCGGGTGAGATGCCGGTCACCGTCGCGAACGGCTGGCCGCCAGAACGGATCTCGACGCTGTACGACGTCAGCGGGGCGTTGCCGGTGTCGGCCGGCGGCGTCCACGAGACCGTCACGGACTCCACGCCCGGGGTGGCGGAACCGATGGCCGGGGCCGCGGGAAGCGTCCACGCCGGGACCTGTCCGGTGGCCTGCGACGCGGCGGTCTCCGCCGTGCCGTGCCCGTCGGTGTAGCTGGCCACCACCCGGAGCGTGCGGCCGCCGTCGGTCCGCTGCACGAGGTACGTCGGGCCGGTGGCGCCGGGGATGTCGACGAAGCCGTCGCCCTGGCTGCGCTGCCACTGGTACGACACCGAGTCGGGGAGCCCGTCGGCGTCCTCGAGGCCGCTGACGGACAGGGAGTCGCCGATGACGGGGCTCTCGTTGCTGACGACCGGCCCGGTCGGCTCGTCGTTGACGTTGCTCACGGGCTCCGTGGGCTCCGACGTCACCGACTCGAGCGTGCCGAGCCGGTCGGTGAAGGTGACGACCACGCGGAGTGCGCGGCCGACCTCGGCGTCACCGGGCGCGAAGGTCGCCTCGACGCCCTCGGGGGTGGCCACCCACGAGCCGTCGTCCGCCTGCGACTGCCAGGTGTAGGACATCGTGCCGGGCTCGATCCCGTTGGGGTCGCGGACGTCGGCGGTGGCCAGGAGCTCCTGGTCCTCGGCCGGCGTCGTGTCCGAGATCGTCACGGTGCCCTCGGCCGGCCGCTCGAACAGCCCGGTGAGGTCCACCGTGCCGTCGGCGAACTGGAGCCGCTCGATGTTGCGCAGGACGTCGGTGCCGTCCTCGCCGTCGCCGCCGTCGTGGGCGACCACGACCGTGCCGTCCTCGTTCTCGGACACGTCGTACTCGTCCTGGTCGCCGGAGAACACCGCGGTGTCGACCACGTCGCCCTGTCCGGTGGCCGTGCGGATCTCGCGCACGATCCGGATGTCGGCCGGGGACAGGTCCCCGGCGAAGACGCGCTCCTGGAACGCGGCCATGGTGTCGCTCTTCTCGCCGCCGGGACCGACCAGGTAGGTGTCGAGCCAGGCGTCCCCGTCGATGAAGTCGTCGCCGGCGCGGCCCTCGATCAGATCGCTGCTGGCTCCGCCGAGGAGGATGTCGTGCCCGCCCTCCTCGGCCTCCTCGGGAGCCGCCATGAACGGTGCGGCGTACGGCGGCTCGTCACCGCCGCCGAGGAGAGCCCGGAGGCCGTCCACCTGGTCGAAGTGCGCGTCGGTCAGCTCGTGCCCGTCACCGGCCGGAGTCGTCGGGTCACCCGAGACGCTCCGTCCGCGGAGCACGTCCGCACCGTCCCAGCCCGAGAGGCCCTCGACGTTCATGTACCGCGAGCGCATCAGCTGGACGTTCGGCGGCTGGAAGATCGTCAGGCCGAGGTCGGTGTCGACCGGGTCCGGGTCCAGCTTGTGGGTGACCCAGTCGAAGCCGAGCATGCCGGCGTGCCGGTCGATGCCGTTGTTCAGCATGACGTCGTTGCCGCCCTCGGCGTCGTGGTCGTCGTTGCCGCTGCCGCCGAACAGGATGTCGGCGCCTCCGTTGGGGTCGTTCTGGAACGTGAGCGCGTTGTCGCCCTGCACGAGGTCGTGCCCGACGGCACCCTCGAGCCAGTCGTCCCCCTCGTTGCCGGTGATGATGTCGTTGGCCCGGCCGCCGCGCACGAAGTCCGTGTCGGAACCGGCGAAGGACTGCGTGATCTCCTGGCCGTGCAGGATGTAGTCGCTGCCGCCCTGGCCGAACAGCAGGTCCAACCCAGGTCCCGCGTTCACGGCGTCGTTGCCGTCGCCGGCGTGGATGACGTCGTCGCCGAACAGGTCGGTGAGGATGTCGTGGCCCTCGTTGCCGTGGATGATGTCGTCGCCGACGTCGCCCTCGATGCGGTCCCGGCCGGCGTGACCCCACAGTGCGTCGTCGCCGTCGCCGCCGCGCATGCGGTCGTCGCCCGGAGTGCCGTGCATCGCCACGTGCTCCTCACCGTCGTACCGGTAGGTGCCGTCGGGGGTGAGCGTCAGCCCGGTCGGCCACTGCGACCGGTCCTCCGGCAGGTTCGCGATCTCCACCACCGGGCTCTGCGTCGCGAACGCGTCGGCCGGCAGGATCCCGGCGTCGGTGTTGCGCATGATCAGCTCGGAGAAGGAGTTGGCCTCCATCTGGGCGATGAGGTTGGTGCCCTGGAGACGGGTCAGGTAGTAGAACCGGTCACCGTTCTGGAGGTCCTCCAGCTGGTTCTCGAAGACGACGTTGAACGTCGTGCCGAGCATGCCGCCGAAGTCCATCGACCGCTCCGCCAGGCCGCCGATCCAGAAGTCGACGTCATCCAGGCCGGACTCCGCGGAGGGCTTGTTCATGAACGCCTTGTCGGCGACCAGCGCCTCCGCGGCCGCGCGGCGCTCCTCGTTGTTCGTCGCCTGCTGCAGCGTCGGGTGGACGCCGTACGCCGCGACGAAGTTGACGATGGAAGCACGGTGCTTGAGCGCCAGCCGGAAGTCCTCCCAGCTCTCGTAGGGCTTCAGCGCCGGGTTGAGGTCCTGCTTGTAGTAGGTGCGCCGAGCTTCCTGGAGGGTCGGGACACCGGCCTCGCGGGCCCGCACCATGTTGATCGTGGCGAGGTCCAGCGGGAGGCCCAGCAGGTTGTTGCGCAGGGTGTCCACCACGAACTCGTCGATCCCGTTGCCGACCTGGTTGACCATGCCGTGGATGACCGCGCCGGCGCCCTGGTCGGGCGTGATGCGGCCGCCGTCGGTGAGCTTCTCGGGGTTGAGGAAGGCGTCGAGCAGAGGCACGTCCTCGGTTCCCCAACCCTCGCGGGCGACGGTGTCGGTGAGCATCGAGTGCCCGAACCGGTAGACCACGTGGGCGAACTCCGCCGTGATCGCGGCGTCGACGTCGGCGTGGTACAGCGTCTCGTTGAGGGGTCCCCGATCGATCGACGGCACCAGCTTGCGGGCGAACTCCTCGAAGACGAGGTGCTGGTACTCCATCTCGGTGACGAACCGGGCGGCCTGGAACAGGCGCTCGCCGTAGTCCCAGACCATCGACTCGTCCTTCCACTTCTCCTGGAAGGCCTGGTCCTGCTCGCCGATCAGCGTGTCGATCTCCTCGGTCAGCCGGTTGTGCTCCGCGTGGAAGACGTGGTGCACCGCCGACAGGCCGATGTTCTCGTTGCCGCGGCCGTCACCGGTGATGTAGTGCTTGTCCAGCAGCGCGGCGTCGTAGCCGGCCTTGGTCGGGTCGGCGTCGTGCGCGATGTCGTCGAGGAAGGCCACGTTGGCCCGGATTGCCGGGGTCGCGTCGATCGGCGACTCGAGCGAGCCCTCGACGAGCGTGTTCCCCTCCTCCGGGACCACGAGCTGCGGAAGCCCGTTCTCGCCGGGGATGAAGTGCCCGTAGGGGTCGGTCGCCACGAGTGGAACGTTCAGGACGTCCTCGTCGTCGAGCTCGATGCCGAGCAGGTCGCGCGCCTGCTTCTTCACCTCGCCCCAGTTGGCGAGTCCGCCGTCCGCGCCGTCCAGCAGCCGACCGGTCGGGACCGGTCCGTCCGGCGTCTCGCGGTACTCGCGCAGGAAGACCTGGTGGGACGGGTGCGAGGTGTAGGTCTGGTTCTGGTCGACGTACGGCGTGGTGCGGTTGGTGTGCTCCTGCACGTCGTCCTCGGTGCCGAGGATGCCGTCCTCGCCGGGCTGGTTGGTCGCCCGTGTCAGCGCCAGGAAGTTCGTGTGGCTGTCGGGGTCGTACAACGGGTCGTCCGGCTCCAACGGCACCATGACGGTGCCACTCCCGCCCTTGGAGACCAGGTCGAGGCCGTGGTCGAAGAACTGGCCGAACAGCGTGAACCAGGAGTTGAACGGCGCAGACAGACCTTCGTCGGGCGACACGTTCGGGATGTAGATGCGGTCCGGCGTCTCCGGGTCGTTGTCGTGGTCCTCACGGAACGCGCCCTCGGTGTTCGCCGCCGCGTCGAGCGCCGCGGGGTTCGCCGCGGTCTGGTCCGCGACGAGGTTGCTGACGATCCGCGGCTCCGCGTCGAAGACGAGCCCCTCCTTCTGCTTGTACGACGACGGGTCTCCCACCTGAGCGGGACCCGGGCCGTCGGCGTCGAACGGCGCCCCGTCGGCGTCCCGGAAGTTCGCCGTCAGGCCGCGCGGGAACACCTTCCCGGCCGAGCCGTATCCGGACCGGTTCGGGAACAGGTTGTTGTCGCTGCCGTCGACCGTGCGCAGCCCGTACGGCAGCCGGCGGTCCGGGACGCAGGTCCAGGTCTGGTCCGCCGGGTCGTCGCAGAGCAGCTCCCCGCCGGCCGCATGGTGCTCGGAGATCTTGATCTGCTTGAGGATGAACTCCAGGTCGGCGCGGTTGACGAAGAACGCGGGGTCCTCGTCGGTCACCGCCTGCGCCGGTGCGGCCGTCACCGCCCCTCCGGCGCCGGTCAGCATCAGAGACACGCCGGCCGTGATCCAGCGGCGCATCCCGCGTCGGGCGCGTTCGCCCGGGTTGCTTCGGGAGCTGCTGCTCCCTGGTCCTCGTGACGAGGTCATGTCCTACCCCCACTTGTTCTCGTCGCGGGCCCCCGCTCGCGACGGGCATCGGCCTCGCGCCGATCCCGGAGGCAGCCTGGCGGGCGAGGCGTGATCGCGACGTCAGCGCTCGTCAACGCCGCGTGGTCGTCCGTCAACACGGCGTCAACAGCTCTGTCTGCACGTGACTGCCGGACCGGAGTCCGGTCGGCGCCGTTCGGCCATCGGCGCATGGCCCGCCCGGGTGATGCGGTCTACCCCACGTTGGGCGGTTTGTCGGACGCGGGGTTCCCCTGGATTTCCCGGTGCCCTATACAGGGAGGACGCCGGACCGGGGGGTCCGCAACGCGAGCTGATGGTGCGTCAGCTCGTCCTGGGGGACAGTCGCTCGTCGGCTGGGCGAAGGGGGAAGCCCGTGCATCTTGACCAGGTCGAGGTCCGCCTGCTCGGACCGTTCGTGGTTCGCCGTGCCGACGGCTCGGTCGTCGCGAACGGCGAGTGGCGCACGCAGCGGGCGGTTGAGCTGCTGCGGCTGCTGGCGCTGACCCCGGGCGAGACCGTGGACGCAGAGGTGCTCGTGGGACAGCTCTGGCCGGACGTTCCCGAGACCAAGGCCCGCGCGAGCCTCAGGACGGCGACGTACCACCTTCGCAGGGTGCTCGGGGACGAGTACGTCGAGCGGCGTGGTTCCGCCCTGGCACTGGTCGACGTGTGGGTCGACGTCCAGGCCTTCGCCACGAAGGCGGCGGAAGTCGAGGCGGCGCACCGGGCGCAGGAGCACGCGGCGACCGTCGCGCTGGCGCGGGAGGCGGAGGCGCTCTACGTCGACGACCTCGACGTCCGTGAGGCTCCGCCCGTGCTGGCGGAGGAAGGTGCGCGGCTCGTGCGGCTGCGCAGCGCGGTCCTGCTGCAAGGGGCGGAGGCGGCGGCCCGGCTCGGCTGGATGCGCGACGCGCTCGAGCTCGCGCAGCCGGCGCACGCCGCCGACCCGCACTCGGAGCGCGCGGCGCGTGTGCTCATGCGGGCGCTGGCCGGCCTCGGCGAGGTGCAGCAGGCGCTCGCGGTCTTCGACCGGCAGAGTCACGAGCTGCGCCACGCGCTCGGCGTCGACCCCTCGCCCCAGACGCGCGCACTGCACCTGCAGGTGCTCACCGGGATGAGTCCGGTCCCCGCTGGTGCCGACGTGGCCTCCGGCCCGGTCGCCGACGTGATGCACGTGCTGCAGGACGTCCTGGACGATCCCTGCGCAGCGGGTGTCGTGCTCATCGAGGGACCGCCGCGCAGCGGACGCTCCCTGCTGGCCGGGCAGGCGTGCGCTCGGTTGCGGCTCGGCCTGCGTCCTGCGCACAAGGAGAACCTCGAGCTCTTGGACAGCTCCGGGCCGTCCGCCCTGCCGTTCGAGGGCTCCGTGCTGTGCCTGCCCGCCGTCGAACACATGACGCCGACGAACCTGGCTTGGTACGTGCGCATCGCCCGCGAGCGGGGGGCCGTGCTGGTGGTTCCGGTGGACCGGCTCGACGAGGAGGTGCGGTCCTCCCGGTTCTCCGGGGGCACGCCCGTGCACGTGGTACACGTGCCGCGTCTGGACCGGAGGCTGCTGGCGGCAACGGCCGCCGACGTACTGCAGGGACCCGTGTCGCCGGAGCTGCTCGACCACCTGATGGAGGAGACCCACGGCCTGGCCGGCCTGGTCATCGAACGCCTTCGCTCGCTGCTCTCCGACGGGTTGGTCGTCTGGACACCGGACGGGCTGACCGTTCGCGGCCACGGTCCACGGGACCGGCTGGCGCTGGCGCCTCTGCTGCAGCGGCTCATCCGCGCGCTGTCCCCGTCGACGCTGGACGTCCTGGCCGTCGTCGGCGTGGTCGAGGTGCCGGTGACGGTGGAGGAGGTGGAGCGGGTGCTGCACCGGTTGCAGCCCGACACCCGGCGCACCGACTGGGTCGCCGCGGTCCTGGACTGGCTGGTCGACCAGGGACTTCTCGACGTGTCACCTCTCGGCTACCGGCTCCGGAACGAGGACCACCGCGACCAGCTCGTGGGGTGGCTGCGCCCGGCGGCCGCCCTCCGTCTGCACCGCGCCGTCGCCGACGAGCTGGACATCGCGCCTCTCGAGCGGGCAGGTCACCTCGTGGCCGGGGGCCGCCACCAGGAGGCGGCCGAGCTCGGCGCGGTCGAGCTGCGACGGGCCGGCGAGCGGGGTGACTGGGAGGCGGAGCGCGCGTGGGTCGAGCTGCTCGACAGGCTGCCCGGTCGGATGCGGGTCGGGCCGGACCGGCACTCGCTGGGCAGCCGCGTCCACAGGGTCGCCGAACGCATCAACCGCGTCGTCGGTGCCGCCGCGTGCGCGATCGTGGTGTGGCGCTCGTGGCTCCACGCCGAGTGGTCGCTGCCGGTGGAGAGCCTGGTCATGCCGATGTGAGGTGGGCACGTCGGTCCCCGGGGAAGAGAGCACTGCGTCGTACGCGACCAACGGTCCGGCATCGGGTGACCTATCGTCCCTGACCATCGCCCGCCCGGATGGGATGTCCTGGGACCGAGATGATTCCGGCCCCATCCGAGGAGGAGAGCATGACCACACTCGCGCACAGGGACACCGGCTCGCTGCTGACGGACCTGACGACCCGCATGGGCACCGGCACCACGATCCTGGCCGAGCCGCAGCTACGGGATGCTCGAGCGCGTCGTCTCGCTGCCCCGGGCACGCAGACCGACGACGTCCAGGCCGAGTGACCGCCACGTCGGTGTGAACCGACGTCCCGGTGGGGGCTCACCAGCCACCCACCGGGACGGTTTCATGTCCGCGTCGCCCGGGCGTCGGGATACCACCGTCTGCTGGGATCCCGGCGCATCCGGGCCGAAACTTCGCGTGGGATCCGTCAGGAACGCGTGGGCTGCTCTGTGGATAACAGGACGGTCGGGCGACCACGGACACATCCCGCGTGGCGCCGATCCAGTGTCGAAGCGCGAGGTTCGGCCCCACGCGGCCGCGCTCACCAGCACGCCGACGGTCACGAGCCCGACGTGCGGGAGGACGGGCCCGGTCAGGACGAGGATCGCCGCGGCAGCGAGGACCTGTTGCATCGGGACCCGCCACCGCGGCCGGACCACCCGGATCATCAGGGGTCCGGGCACGACGACGCGACGCTGTGCCAGAGTCGCGCGCATGAGCGCGCTGCTGGTGGCCGGGACGACCTCCGACGCCGGCAAGACGGTGGTCACGACGGCGCTGTGCCGGGCGTTCGCGCGGCGCGGTGTCCGGGTGGCGCCGTACAAGGCGCAGAACATGTCCAACAACTCCATGGTCGTCGCGCACCCGGACGGCGGGGCGGCGGAGATCGGCCGCGCGCAGTGGGTGCAGGCCGTCGCTGCCGGCGCAGAGCCGGAGCCCGCGATGAACCCGGTGCTGCTCAAGCCGGGCAGCGACCTGCGCAGCCACGTCGTGGTGATGGGCCGACCCGGGGGAGCGGTGGACGCCTCCGACTTCGTCGTCGGTCGTGCCCACCTCGCCGAGGCCGCGCACGCGGCGTACGACGACCTGGTGTCGCGCTACGACCTGGTCGTCGCCGAGGGCGCGGGCAGCCCGACGGAGATCAACCTGCGTGCGAGCGACTACGTGAACATGGGGCTCGCGCGGCACGGCGGCATCCCGACCGTGGTCGTCGGCGACATCGACCGCGGCGGCGTGTTCGCGGCGATGCACGGCACGGTCGCGCTGCTCGACCGCGAGGACCAGCGGCTGGTCGCCGGGTTCGTGGTCAACAAGTTCCGTGGCGACGCGTCGCTGCTGGCGCCCGGCCTCGAGATGATCGAGGAGCTGACCGGGCGTCGCGTGTACGGCGTGCTGCCGTGGCACCCCGGCCTCTGGCTCGACTCCGAGGACGCGCTCGACCTCGACGTACGGCGGTCCGAGCGTGACGCCGCGGCACGGGTGGCGGTCGTCCGGCTGCCGCGGATCAGCAACTTCACCGACGTCGACGCGCTCGGTCTCGAGCCGGACCTCGACGTGGTGTTCGCCTCCGACCCGCGCACGCTGTCCGACGCCGACCTCGTCGTGCTACCCGGGACGCGCGCCACGCTCGCCGACCTGGCCTGGCTCCGCTCGCGCGGCCTCGACCGCGCGATCGCGGCGCACGCCGCGGCCGGTCGGCCCGTGCTCGGCATCTGCGGCGGCTGCCAGATGCTCGGCCGCACGATCGCCGACCCGGACGGCGTCGAGGGCGGGGCCGGCGCGTCCGCCGAGGGGCTCGGTCTGCTCGAACTCGCGACCACCTTCACCTCGGACAAGGTGCTCCGGCTGCACGAGCCGGCGGGCTACGAGATCCACCACGGCAGGGTCGCCGGCGAGCTCGGCGCCGGGAACGTCACCGGCACGATGGTGCACGGAGCGCTGGAGGACGACGCGACGCGTTCGCGCTTCCTCGCCGACGCGCTCGGCGTGACCTCGCGTGCGTCGTTCGCTGCCGCGCGCGAGCGGCGCCTCGACCTGCTCGCCGACCTCGCGGAGGAGCACCTCGACGTCGACGCGCTGCTCGAGCTCGCCCACGCGGGACCGCGCGGGGACCTCCGGCTGCTCCCACCGGGAGCGGGGGAGTAGTCGACCCCGCGGTTTGTCGTCCTTGTGTGAAACGCGAGAACAGTGGGCCCGAACGGGTCATGGCCCACGGCACCGCCCGCTCCTAGCGTCGAGGGGTTGGGAGGTCCGGCAACCCATGAGAGAGCTCGTGCTCGCTGTCTTCCGCGCCGGCCGCTTCACCCCGGCCGCGCCGTACCAGCGCTTCGCCTACGGCTGTGCCGCACTTCTCGTCCTGAGCGGGCTGTTCCACCTCGGTGTGTACGTCGTCGACGGCGGCCCCTGGGAAGGCCCGGTGTCGTGGCGCAAGCCGGTGGTCTTCGGGCTGTCGTTCGGCATCGCGGTGGCCACCATCAGCTGGTTCATGACGTTCCTGCGGCCGCACCGCGCCGTCGGGTGGCTCGTGCTCGGGCTGTACTCGCTGGCCGCGACGGGGGAGGTCTTCCTCATCTCGATGCAGCGGTGGCGCGGCGTGCCGTCCCACTTCAACGAGAGCACGCCGTTCAACGAGATGGTCTTCAGCTACATGGGGATGCTGGTCACGCTCATCGGCGTGCTGACCGTCGCCGTCGCGATCTGGGCGTGGATCCACCTGGACGCGCCCCCGAGCCTCGCCCTCGCGATCCGGCTGGGCCTGGTGCTGATGCTGGTCAGCCAGGGCGTCGGCATGCAGATGATCGCGGAGGGCGGCAACACGTTCGGCGCGGCCGGCGCGATGAAGCTGCCGCACGCGGTCACCCTGCACGCGGCCCAGGTGCTTCCGGCGCTGGCGATCATCCTGCTCGCCGCCCCCGGCAAAGAGCTCTCCCGCCTGCGTACCGTCGAGCTCGGCGTGTCCGGGTACGCCGCGATCACCGGCGCGACGCTGGTGCAGACCTACGCCGGACGCGGGCCGACGGAGCTCGACCTCGCCACGTTCGCGCTGGCCCTCGCCGGCCTGCTGATGCTGGTGACGAGCTTCGTGGTCGCGTTCTACCGCCTCGCCGACAGCGCCGAGCCGATCCGGCGCGCGCACGCCCTGAGGCGCTGACGCCTCAGGACCGCGGCTACCCGATCCGGCCGTAGGACACCGAGCGGCTCCAGATCCGCTCGATCTTCACGCTCGAGCCGGGGTACGGCGAGTGCAGGATCCGGTGGCCGCCGGCGTAGAACCCGACGTGCGAGACGCCGCCACCGCCGTGGAAGAACACCAGGTCACCGGGGCGGGCCGCGCGCGCGGGGATGGGCCGCGCCGCCGCGCGCTGGGCGGACGAGGTGCGGGGGATGGCCTTGCCGGCGCGACGGAACGCGTACGACGTCAGGCCCGAGCAGTCGAAGGCGTCCGGGCCGGCGGCGCCGTACCGGTACGGGTCACCCTTCTGGGCGGCGGCCACGCGGAAGGCCCGGATCGAGACGAGCGCCGAGCGCGCGTGCTTCTTGTGCTTGCGCTCGAGCTGGTCGTTCTTGCGGTCGGCCTTCCGGACGACCTGGCCGGCTGTCTCGGACGAGGGCTGCTCGGCGGCGGCCGCGGTCGCGCCGTTCAGGCCGGTGACGGCCAGGGTGGCCGTGGTGGCGAGGGCGACGAGGACGGAACGGACCGCCCGTGGGCGGGCAGGGGACAGTGACTGGGGCATGAGGGGTCTTCTCCGGCGCACGCCTACGAGAGATGACCTGTCGGGTTCGGGACGCCGTGCCCCGGCCGCTCGACCGCTGCCGATCGAGACGTGCTTCACCCCCAGCCGTCCGGCCCCGTGACAGGTTCGGACGGCGTACTGCTGGGTCTCCCGCGCTCGTCACCACCACGAGTCGTCTCGTGGAAACGCCCGGCGACGTGACGAGCCTCGGCGCGGTCCGGACGGCCACCGAGCTCTCTGTCGGTGCCTCGGTGCCCCTAGGGAGTGGACACCGGCGAAAGGGACGAAACGTCGGTCTGGACCGCCCGAGACTCGTTCGAGCTCCGTGTGATCCTGACCGCTCTACGCTGCGGGAATGGGCGGCTGGCAAACCAGCTACCGGCGGAACGTGGCGCCGCGGCTCCTGAACTGCTGCCTCGGCATGCGGACCCCCACCCAGCTGCGTCGGACCGTCTGCGCGGGGCTGGCAGGCGACGTCGTGGAGATCGGTTTCGGTTCGGGACTGAACGTGCCGCACTATCCGAAGACCGTGGCGAGCGTCGCCGCGGTGGAGCCGGCCGACCTCGCGTGGCAGCTGGTGAGCCGGCGGGTGGCGGCCAGCGGCGTGCCGATCCGGCATGCTGGAATCGACGGCCAGAAGCTGTCGTTCGATGACGACACCTTCGACATGGCCCTGTCGACGTGGACGTTGTGCAGCATCCCTGACGCCCCGACCGCTCTCGCCGAGCTACGGCGTGTGCTCCGCCCGGGCGGGCGGTACCTCTTCCTCGAGCACGGCCTCGCTCCCGACGTACGAGTGCAGCGGATGCAGCATCGCGTGCGAGCGACGCATCACGCCGTCTTCGGCGGCTGCGACCTCATCAAGCCCGTCCTCGCACTGATCGAGGGCGCCGGCTTCGAGCTCGACGGCGTGCGGTCCTTCTACCAGCGACGAGCGCCGAAGTACGTCGGCGCCGACAGCCTGGGGGCTGCGGTCAACCCCGGCACGTGACGTCGGCGCGGCCGCGGCGGCCGACGGGTCAGTTCTGTAGCGACACGCCGTCCACGAGCCTGAACAACTGACTCCTCGCCGGTCGCGACGCCAGTCGACGGTCTGACGCCGGAGCGCAGTCGGAAAGTCCGGCGACCTACCTCAATCGGACGATGGCACGGCCTCAAGCGGCTGCCTACCGTCGTACGACGTTCGTCGCCTGCGGGGAGGGCCGAGCCATGACAGTCCGGGGTTGGTCGCGCACGAAGGTCGGGTGGCTCCTGGCGGCCGCGGTTCTCGTCTCGGCGTCCGCATCCACCAGCGCGGCGGTCGCGGTCTTCCCGCCACCCGCAGCGGCGTCGGTGCAGGCGCCGCCTGCGGCCGCCGTCACCGAGGCCCGGAAGCAGTCGGCGGTGCACTGGAGGCCGTGCGGCATCTTCCGCCCCGGCTACGACTGCGCCACGGTCCGGGTTCCGCTGGACTACGACCGGCCGGCTGCGGGCTCGATCCGGCTCGCGCTCAACCGGATCCCGGCCACGCACCCGGAGGGACGCATCGGCAGCGTCTTCGTGAACCCCGGTGGTCCGGGCGGTTCCGGGGTCGACCTGGTGTTCTCCCGGTTCGGCGCCTACCTGCACACGCGCCTCGAGGGGCGCTTCGACGTCGTCGGCTTCGACCCGCGCGGCGTGGGAGCCTCCGACCCGCTGCACTGCTTCGACTCCAGGCAGGACCTCTTCGCGCTCCTCTTCGGCCAGCCCGTGTTCCCGTACCTCGCGTGGCAGTACCGCCCCTTCTACGAGGCGTTCGCCGGGCTGAACCGCGAGTGCCACGACGACGGTGAGCGGGTGGTCGAGCACATGAGCACCGCCGACGTCGCGCGCGACCTCGACCGGCTCCGCATCGCGGTCGGTGACCCGGCCCTCACCTACCTCGGCTTCTCCTACGGGTCCTACCTGGGTACGACGTACGCCAACCTGTTCCCGGACAAGATCCGGGCGATGGTGATCGACGGGGTGCTCGACCCCCGGCTGTGGTCGAGCGGTCGGCAGATCGAGTCCGACCGGGTCGCCACCCAGCGGGAGTTCGGCGAGTTCCTGCGACTCTGCGACGAGGCCGGCGCCGAGTGCGCGTTCTGGACGCCCGAGGGTTCCGCGCAACGCTGGGCCGCGCTGACGACCACGCTGCGGCACCAGCCGGTCTTCCTCCCGGAGGGGTTCCCGTACTCCTACGACTTCCTCATCGGTGACGCGACGGGAGCGATGTACGCCCCCGAGGTGTGGGACGGCCCGAACGGCGCGGCCGCGCTCTTCGACTTCCTGGCCGACGCGGCCCTCGACGGCAAGGCCGGCGCCGCGGCGAAGGCCGGCCGGCTGCACCGCAAGCTGGCCGACCAGCTGAGGCCTCCGGGTCGCAGGGAGGCGGCCTACCCGAACGGGTTGGACGCCTTCTTCGGCAACATGTGTGCCGACGTCCGGTACCCGCGCACCTTCGCGGACTGGCGGGACGGCGGCAGGTTCGCCCGGAGTGGCTCGCGGTTCGGTCCGCTGTGGTGGTGGCTGAACACCGGCTGCGCGCGCTGGCCGGTGAACGAGGACCGCTACACCGGGCCGTGGACGGCGCCGACGTCGGCGCCCGTGCTGGTGGTGGGGAACTTCTTCGACGGCGTGACCGACTTCGCCGGCGCCCAGGCCACAGCGGAGCTGCTGCCGAACAGCCGGCTGCTGGCGTACGCCGGATGGGGACACACCGCCTACCGGCGCAGTGCCTGTGTCACCGGCTTCGTCAACGCCTATCTGCTCACGCTGGCCCTCCCCCCGGAGGGTCAGGTGTGTGCCGCGAACACGAACCCGTTCCTCCCCAGGCTCGCCCGGACTGCCCGGCAAGCACCTCTGCTGGTCGGGCTGCCGCCGGACTGGATGGCGAGGTAGCGCCGCCCAGCCCGGCGGCGGTGGCACCAGGTCTGCCGTCAGGCGCGGAACCGGTCGAACATCCGGTACATGAAGTCGGTTCCCCTGCGTAGCGCGTCGACGTAGATGCGCTCGTTGTTGCCGTGCATCGCAACCAGCTGGGCATTGTCGATGACGTACGGGTAGACGCCGTACCCGGGGATGCCGCGCTCGCGCCACGGGTGCAGGCTGGTGCCGGCCTCGAACAGAGCCGGTGCGAACTCCGCCCGCGGGTAGGTGGCGGCTGCGGCCTTCCTCAGCGCCCGGAACAGCGGGGTGTCGAGGTCGGCCGGCTTGGTCGCCCAGGTCTTGTCGAGCTGGTCGAGGTACTCCGCCTCGCTGGTCCCGGCGGGACGGGCCAGCTTCACCTTGATGTGCCGGCCGGCAACCTTGTCGCGGACCGCGGCGAGGAAGTGACGGGGACGTTGCCCACCGGGCACGGCCCGACAGTTGATCCGCACGTGGGCGGTGGAGGGGATCACGTTCTCCTTGTAGCCGGCGTCCTCGATCACGTACGCCGTGGTCGTGCGCAGCAGGGCCGAGTGCAGCCACGGGTAGGAGGAGCGCGCCACCATCACCCGGGCCGCCCGCTCGCGCGCGGGCTGGGACCTGGCGTGCAGCAGCATCCGGATCGCCTTGGCGAACCGGTCGTCGTCGGTCGCCTTGGCCAGCGCGGCGAAGTAGTCGCGGGTGACCGGGGTCAGGTGCACCGGTGCCAGCCAGCCGCTGAGCTCGTCGACGGCGCGCGACAGCCGCACGATCGCCGCGTCCGGGCGGGGCTTGGAGGAGTGGGTGGCGGTGCCCTCGGCGTACAGGTCGAGGTTGAAGTAGACCTTGTCCTGCCGGGTCGCGGTGATCAGCATCGGGGTGGTCCCGTTCTTCTGGGCGAGGAACCAGCCGCCCTCAGTGAGGACCATGCCGGCGTCGACCTTGTCCCAGTGCTGCTCGGCCAGCCACCGCGACCCGTAGGAGCCGGCCTCCTCGTCGCAGTCGGTGAGGACGATGATGTCGCGCTCGAAGGTGCCGCCCTCGTCGATGTGCCGGAGCAGGGCGGAGACGGCTGCGGAGTTCATGCCCTTCATGTCCAGCGCGCCGCGACCGTAGATCTGGCCCTTGCGGACCCGGCCGGCCCACGGGTCCACCCGCCAGTTCTCGCGCTCGACCGGTACGACGTCGGAGTGGCCGAGGACGAGCAGCGGCTTGGCCGACGTGGTGCCCTTGATCCGGGCGATCAGATGGACGTTGTCCGGCTTGGGCGTCTCGACGATCTCCGTCGCCACGCCGGCACGGTCCCAGACGCCCTTGAGCATCTCGGCGTGGGGGCGGGTGTTGCCGCCCTCGCCGTAGTTGGAGGTGTCGTAGGACAGCATCCGCTTCAGCAGGTTCAGCGGATCGGTGTCGGCCGGGTCGACGGTCCCGGCGGCGGCCGCGGCGGCCTGTGCCGGTTCCGGGCCGTGCAGCAGCTGGCGACCGGACCAGCCGGCGGCGCCGAGCGCGGCCACTGCGCCGGCGCGGGTGAGGAAGGATCGGCGGTCGAGCTCGCCGGTGTCCCCGGTGCCGCTGGTGACCACATCGCTGCCGGCGCGGTCGTCGCGGTCGTCGCGGGTGGATGGTGCGTTCATGAGGCGGTGCCCCTTTCCCGAGAGTGTGTACGGCCACGCTCGTGAGGGGCTCGCCGCCCGGACAAGGACGCACCGGTCGTCGGTCGGTGAACGGTCCAGGTGCTGCGGCGAGCGGAGCACCTCGTGAGCCTCGGATGTCCGTCTCAGTCCGTTTACCATTTTTTTTACGGATGGCTCCCACGATGTGGGGCGTCGGTCGCGCAACCGCCGACCGGCTCTCGACACCAGGGGGTAGCACACATGATCTCGGTTCTCGGCTCCAAGCCGCGCTCCCCGTCCCGACGAAGCATCACGCTCGCCACGGCGGGCCTGCTGGCCGCGTCGGGCCTCTCGCTCACCGCCACGAGCGCCGACGCCGCGCTCACCCGAGTCGGGCCCATCGATCCCGCGACGAACTTCCCGGCCTTCTACACCGACGACATGGGCATGAGCCTTCAGCCCTGCCTGGACGGACCGCCACGGTGCCCTACCACTGCGGCTGAGCTCCTTGCGTTCTCACCCCCGGAGGACGGTGAGGGGTTCTACTACTCCGCCACCTCCTCGGCTGGAGGGATCGACATCGCTCTGGACCTCGAGATGGCGTTCGCGGGGCCGGGGTCGGATCAGCAAGTGGTGTTCCAGAGGACCCAGTACTCCGCACGGCGAGGCGCCGTGCAACCGAACTCGACGTACAAGATCACCGATCCGTTCGGGAGCAACGAGTGCAAGTCGAACGCCGACGGACAGATTCCCAACAACGCGTGCCGCTTCGAGACCGCGGCGGTTGCCGGAGACTTCGCCAGCGCGATCGATGGCAGGTTCGGTCGCTTCCTCGTACCGACCGTGTTGTCGCCGCCCTACCTGAGCGACGGCGCCGAGCATCCCGTCACAGGCTCCCCGAACAACTTCAACGCTGTGCGCGTGGAGGGACCAGGCATCAACGGCAACTGCGGCTCGGGCTGTGACCAGAACAACCAGTTCGTCGTGCTCGGCAAGCTGGCGCCGGGAGCGATGGGCAGCCTGGACCGAGCGACGATCGACTTCGGCGCCCAGACCGGCCCGGCCACCCAGCACGTCGTCTACCGCAGCATCGGCACGGACTCGCCGATCACGATCAGCGCCGTGAGCGCGACCGCACCGTTCGCGATCACTGCCAACACCTGTCTCGGGGCACTGCCTACCGGGGCGACGTGTGGCTTCGCTGTCACCTACACACCCACGCCGGGTGCACTCGCTATCGGCACGGCCTCCGTCACCGACGAGACCGGTACCAAGGTCATTGCCCTGGCCGGCAAGGGCCGTCTCGGCGTGGCCACCCTGTCGAAGAGCTCCGTCGTCATGGCCGACACCAAGGTCGGCAAGCAGCGCAGCGACGTCGTGACGGTGACCAACACAGGTGACCTCGACCTGGCCGTGTCGAAGCCGCGCTTCGCGGGCACGAACCGCTACGACTTCCGGCGCGGGCTCACCGGGAACGCATGCGTCGCCGGCGTCACGCTGGCTCCCGGCACTTCCTGCAACGTCCGCGTGATCTTCGCGCCCCGAGCCAAGCGCGTCCGCACGGCTGTCCTCGACGTGGCGACCAGCGTGGGCACGCAGGTCATCAGCCTCGCCGGCACCGGCGTCGGCAAGGACCGAGTGGCCCCGGTGCTGAAGTACGCGTCACCCAAGTCGGGCGCGAAGCCGGCCGATCGGCGCAGTGACGTCGTCGCGACGTTCAGCGAGGCCGTTCGTGGTGTCGACAAGGGCAGCATGCGGCTGGTCAAGGCCAAGTCCGGCAAGGTCGTCCGCGTCAAGGTCGAGAAGGTCTCGGGGGACACGTGGCGGCTCGACCCGAAGGGCAAGCTCAAGAAGGACACCACCTACCGGGTCCGGCTGAACGGTTCGCGCTCCGGCATCCGCGACAGGGCCGGCAACCCGCTGAAGGACGCCACCTGGAAGTTCCACACCGAGTGACCGGATGACTGGGTGACCGGATGACCGGATGACCGGGTGACCGGATGACCGGGTGACGGCGCCGTCCCGCCCCGGCGACCACCGGGGCGGGACGGCTCGTCACGACGCGGACGCCCTGCTCAGGAGATCCGCAGGCTCACGTCGTCGGCCTTGAACCACGCCTTCTTCCCGGTGCCGTGCAGGACGACCGAGAGGTCGAGCCGCGAGGTGCCGGGCGCCCTGGCCACGTAGGCGACCCGCGCCCGCTGCCAGCCGCGCGTCAGCGTCCGCGTCGTCCGCACCCGTCCGATGCTCTTGCCGGTGCGACGCTCGTCGAGCCGCAGCACCAGCCGGGCGCCGACGTCCTTGGAGCGCACCCAGACCGACGCCGTGTAGGTGCCTTCGGCCGTGGCTCCGGCCCAGCCCCGTCCGGCGTCCTCGAGCCCGACGGTGCGGCGGCGGTCGCCGCGGCCGGACACCCGCACGGCCCAGCGGCCGGAGTGCGCGCCGTGCACGCGGGCGAGGCGCGTGCCCGGCTTGGCGCCCCGCCAGCCGGCGAGGCCGGACTCGAAGCCGGAGTTGCCGACCAGCTCCCTCGCCCGCGAGGGCGCCGGTGGAGCCGAGGCCGTTGCGACCTCGATGGTGCGCGTGGCGCTGGTCGCGCCACCGGCGTTCGAGACCGTCAGCCGCACGACGTAGCTGCCGGGGACGGCGTACGTGTGCGTCGCCGCAGCGGTGGACGCGTTCGCGCCGTCCCCGAAGTCCCACTCCCACCCGGTCGGGCTGCCACTCGACGTGTCGACGAAGGACACGGTGAGGGGCGCGGTCCCGGACGTCGCGGAGGCGTCGAACGACGCGGTCGGCGTGGGTGGAGGCGTGGGCGGCGCGGCTGGCGGGGACGAGCCGGTGGCGCCCACGTCGAACACGAACACCGCCCGGTCGTTCGGGTCGCTGCTGGATCGGGTGGCCCCGTCCGGCACCCAGAGCTGCTCGCCGATCACCTCGACGCCGCGGGCGTCGCGGACGTCGAAGTCGCCGAGGTCCAGGTCCCAGGCGGCGACGCGGCTCCGGGTCGCCCAGCTCACCCGCGAGACCACCGAGGTGGAGTGCGCGACGAACAGGTCCTTGCCATCGTCGGTGAAGTCCAGCCCGAGGATCCCTGAGAGGCCGCCGACGCTGATCGCCGCTCCGCGCGTGTTGGTCGCGTAGTCGTAGGTCCGCAAGGTGGTGCCGGACCCGACGTACAGACGGCCGTCGGCGGGGTTCCAGCCCGCGGCGGTGAACTCCGTCCCTGCGGTGAGCGGCTGGTACGACTCGAGCTCGAGCACACCGTTGACCCGAGTCATCACGAACGCCGTCGGCAGTACGGAGGCGGTGCAGCAGCTGCCGGAGAACACGTACAGGCGGTCACGTGCGGAGTCGTAAGCGAGGCTCTCGAGGTCGTCGTAGCGGGGGAGCGCGGCCGCGCTGCCGCCCGCTGCCGACGGTGTGCCGTTGAAGTCGGAGGCGCCGACCGTGCGGCGAAGCCGACCGGTGCCGGCGTCCACCTCGTAGATCGCGTTGCCGTTGTCGTCGGCCAGCCACACGGCGTTGTCCCGCTCGACGTACGCGATCCCTTCCACGTCGTCGACCTCCCCACCGCCGGCGAACGGCGTGGTCCGCACGATGCGGTCGAGCTCGAGCGACGGCGTGGCGGGCAGCGCGCCCGACGCCGGCCCGGCACCGATGAGAGTGGGCGCCGGGACGGCCAGCAGGAGGGCGAGCAGGGCGTGATACCGAGAGCGGGCCATCTCGGAACTCTCGGGAACAGAACGCGCCCGAGTCGCCCGTAACCGTGATGAGTCGCGCTACGCCCCCGGGACGAGTCGAGCTACGCCAGGTGGGGGATGCGAGACCTCAGGGCACCCTGGCCGACCACGCGAAAGGGCCTCCGACCGCTGGGTCGGAGGCCCTCTCCATGGTGTCGCATGGTGTCCGAGGGGGGACTTGAACCCCCACCCTCTATACGAGGACTAGCACCTCAAGCTAGCGCGTCTGCCTATTCCGCCACCCGGACAAAGGTGATGTTCCGCCACTCTCCGCCGTGCGGGGCACGGCCTCGAGCGCGGCGGTAACTCTAGCAAAGGACAACGCGGAATCCCGCATCGGGCATCCCGCACAGCCGGGTGCCAGGATGGGTGGATGAGCACCCACGACTCGAGCCAGCAGGGGACAGGCGAGCCGGGGTACGACCCGGCCGCGGAGGTCGTCGACATCTGCCGGGACCTGATCCGGATCGACACCACCAACTTCGGCGACGGGTCGGGCCCGGGGGAGCGCAAGGCCGCGGAGCACGTGGCCGCGCTGCTCGACGAGGTCGGCATCGAGGCCGAGCTGTTCGAGGGAAAGCCGGGACGCACCAACGTCGTCGCGCGCTGGGGCGGTACGGCGAACGGCGGCGGGCGGCAGGACCCGCTGCTGCTGCACGGCCACCTGGACGTCGTACCGGCTGAGGCGGACGACTGGCAGGTACACCCGTTCAGCGGGGAGATCCAGGACGGCTACCTGTGGGGCCGCGGCGCGGTGGACATGAAGGACTTCGACGCGATGCTGCTCAGCGTCGTGCGCGCGCGGACTCGCGCGGGCCGGGAGCCGGAGCGGCCGACCGTGCTCTGCTTCACCGCCGACGAGGAGGCCGGCGGCCACGAGGGCGCCGAGCAGATCGTGAAGCAGCGGCCGGAGCTCGTCGAGGGCTGCCGCGAGGCGATCGGCGAGGTCGGCGGGTTCAGCACCACGATCCGCGGGCAGCGGTTCTACCTCGTCGAGGCCGCCGAGAAGGGCATGGCCTGGATGAAGCTGACCGCCCACGGCAACGCCGGCCACGGCTCGATGCGGCACCCCGACAACGCGGTCACCCGGCTCGCCCAGGCGGTCGGGCGGATCGGCACCTACGAGTGGCCGGTGCGGCTGACCCCGTCGATGCAGGTGCTGCTCGCCGCGGTCGGCGAGGTGGCCGGCACCGAGGCGACCCCTGAGAACGCCGAGACGCTGGTCGAGGAGTTCGGCTCGGCCGCGCGCATGCTCGGCGCGGTCATCCGCAACACCACCAACCCGACGATGCTCGGTGCCGGCTACAAGGTGAACGTGGTGCCGGGCGAGGCCACCGCTCACGTCGACGGACGGTTCCTGCCGGGGCACGAGGACGAGTTCTTCGCCACGCTGCAGGAGCTGGTCGGCGAGGGGATCGACATCGACTTCGTGAGCAAGCAGGCCGGGCTGGAGACGACGTTCGACGGCGACCTCGTCGACGCGATGACCGCCTCGGTGCTGGCCGAGGACCCGGACGCCCGGGTAGCGCCGTACCTCATGTCCGGCGGCACCGACGCCAAGCACTGGAACAAGCTCGGCATCCGGTGCTTCGGGTTCAGCCCGCTGCGGCTGCCCGCCGACCTCGACTTCACCGCGCTGTTCCACGGCGTCGACGAGCGGGTGCCGACCGACGCGCTGGAGTTCGGCGCGCGCGTGCTCGACAGGTTCCTCGACCAGGCCTAGGTCTGACGCCCGCCGGGGCCGGGCTCAGACCAGCGGCGACGTCGTACGGCGCTGCCGGATGATCTTGCGCTTCAGCACGACCTTGCGGGTGCCGTCGTGGGTGATCCGCACCCGGTCCAGCACCCAGCCGCCGTGCTCGGCGCGCTCGACGAGCAGCTTCGTGACGAAGTTGCGCGAGAAGTCGCGCGGGATGGTCAGCCGTTCGAACTCGTACTCCACACCCGGCCTCGGGGCCCGCCGCTGGGCGGTGGTGTGGAGCGCTGAGTGAGACATGCCCTTCATGTTGGCACGTCCGTTCAACGCTGTCCGGGATTCGCTCGCTAGTCGGACGACACGTCGTCGAGCGCGGCCACCAGCTCCTCGGGGAGCGTGCACTGCTCGGCGGTGAGCGACCCCTTGAGCTGCTGCGCGGTGCGGGCGCCGACGATCGGCGCGACCACTCCCGGCCGGTCACGGACCCAGGCCAGCGCGACCTCGAGCGGTGTCCACTCCAGACCCTCCGCCGCGCGAGCGACCGCCTCGACGATCCGCTGGCTCCGCTCGCCGAGGTAGCCGGACACGAAACCCTGGAAGTGCGGCGACGCCGCGCGGGAGTCGGCCGGCGTGCCGGTGCGGTACTTGCCGGTGAGCACACCGCGGCCGAGCGGCGACCACGGCAGCAGGCCCAGCCCGTTGGCCTTGGCGGCCGGCAGCACCTCCTGCTCGGCCCGTCGGTTGAGCAGGGAGTACTCCACCTGGTGCGAGGCCAGCACCGCCCGTCCCGGCACGGCGCGCTGCCACGCCGCGGCCTGCGCGCTCTGCCAGCCGGTGTAGTTGGAGATGCCGACGTACGCCGCCCGCCCCGAGGCGACCGCGTAGTCCAGCGCGGACAGCGTCTCCTCGAGCGGGGTGTCGTCGGACCAGGCGTGCACCTGCCACAGGTCGATGTGGTCGACGCCGAGCCGCCGCAGCGACGCGTCGAGGGTGGCGACCAGGGCCCGGCGCGAGGTGTCCGTGCGCCGCTCGCCGCGGGAGCGGCCGATGCCGGCCTTGGTGGCGATCACCACGTCGTCGCGGCGGACCACGTCGCCGACGAGCGAGCCGATCAGCTCCTCCGCGGCGCCGTCGCCGTACCCGGCCGCGGTGTCGAGCAGGTTGCCGCCCGCGTCGACGAACGCCGTGAGCTGGTCGCGGGCCTCGTGCTCGTCGGTGTCGCGCCCCCAGGTGAGCGTGCCGAGTCCCATGCGGGAGACCCGGAGCCCGGTGTTGCCGAGGAAGCGCTGCTGCATGGGCAGAAAGGTATCCGGCCGCCGCCGCGGTCCGACGTCGCCTCGCCGGTGGGCGAATCCGCCGACCGGCCGGTGTGGGGACGGCCTCTAGGGTGTGGGCCGTGCTCGACTTCCTCAAGGCCGTGTTCCTCGGCGTGCTCCAGGGGCTGACGGAGTTCCTCCCGATCTCCAGCTCCGCGCACCTGCGGATCTTCCCGGAGCTCTTCGGCTGGGGCGACCCGGGCGCGGCCTTCACCGCCGTGATCCAGATCGGCACCGAGCTGGCCGTCCTGCTCTACTTCCGCAAGGACATCTGGCGGATCGGTTCGACCTGGGTGAGGTCGCTGTACAAGCCGGAGCTCCGCGGCGAGCTCGACAGCCGGATGGGCTGGTACATCATCGTCGGCTCGCTGCCGATCGTGATCCTCGGTGTGCTGCTCAAGGACGTCATCGAGACGAACTTCAGGAACCTGTGGGTGATCGGCACCACGTTGATCGTGCTCGGCATCATCCTGGGCGTCGCCGACCGCGTCGGACGGATGGACCGCACGATCGAGCGGATGACGCTGCGGCACTCGGTGTACCTCGGTCTCGCGCAAGCCTGCGCGCTGGTCCCCGGGGTCTCCCGCTCCGGCGCGACGATCAGCATGGGCCGGTTCCTCGGCTACGACCGCGCGGCGGCGACCCGGTTCGCCTTCCTGCTCGCGATCCCGGCGGTCGTCGGGGCCGGACTGTTCGAGCTGAAGGAGATCCCGCACGGCGAGAACGCCTACGGCCCCGGCCCCACCTTCATCGCGACGGTCGTCTCGTTCCTCGTCGGGTACGCCGCGATCGCGTGGTTGCTCAGGTACGTCACCACGCGCTCGTACCTGCCGTTCGTGATCTACCGGATCCTGCTCGGCGGCGGCACGCTGCTGCTGGTCGCGGCCGGCGTGCTGTCGGCCTGACCGCCGGCGCCGAGAGTCCGCTCAGAGCCAGCCGGACTTCTTGAACCAGCGGTAGAGCACGATCGACGCCACGACCATGAGCGCCAGCGCGAACGGATAGCCGAGGCGCCAGTGCAGCTCGGGCATGTGCGTGAAGTTCATGCCATAGATGCCGGCGACGAGGGTGCCGACGGCGGCGATCGCCACCCACGCGGAGATCTTCCGCATGTCCTCGTTCTGCTCGACGCTGATCCGCGCCAGGTGGGCGTCGAACGCCGTCGAGAGCAGGCCGTCGAGCGACTCCGCCGCCTCCGAGACCCGGGTGAGGTGGTCGGCCACGTCGCGGAAGAACGGCGCCGCCTCCTGCGTCACCGCCGGGACGGAGCCGGTGGCGAACCGCTTCATCGGCTCCTTCAACGGGTTCACCGCCCGCCGTACCTCGGAGAGCTCGCGCTTGAGGATGTAGATGCGCCGGGAGTCCTGGGTGCGCTGCGGCGAGAACACCGACGCCTCCACCTCGTCGACGTCGATCTCGAGCTGGCCGACGACCTCCTCGTAGGTGTCGACCACCCGGTCGACGATCGCGTAGACGACCGAGGACGGGCCGTGCCCCAGCACCGCCTCCCGGCCCTCGAGGCCCAGCCGGGTGGAGCTCAGCTCGGTGCCCTCTCCATGACGGACGCTGACCACGAAGTCGCGGCCGACGAACAGGTTGATCTCGCCGGTCTCGACCGCGTCCTCCTCGTCGACGTACCAGAGCGTCTTGAGGACCAGGAAGATGCCGTCGTCGTAGCGCTCGAGCTTCGGCCGCTGGTGGGCGTGCAGCGCGTCCTCGACGGCCAGCGGGTGCAGGTCGAACGCCTCCGCGACGCGTTCGAGCTCGTCGCCGGACGGCTCGTACATCCCGACCCACACGAAGTCCCCGTCCGCGGTCGTCGCCTCGCGGACCGCGGTCAGGTCGTCCTTGTCGCAGGGAAGCGGCACGCGGGCGCCGCCGCGGTAGAGCGCGCTGTCGACGATCATGTGCCGACCCTAGGGCGACCCCCTAGGGTCGGCGACATGGCAACGGTGATCCTGGCGCGGCACGGCCGCACCACCGCCAACGCGAGCGGGGTGCTGGCCGGGCGCAGCAAGGGCGTGCACCTCGACGCGCTCGGCGTCGAGCAGGCCGAGGCTGCGGGGGAGCGGCTCTCGGTGCTGCCGCTCGCCGCGGTGGTGACCAGCCCCCTCGAGCGCACCCGCGAGACCGCCACGGCGATCGCAGCGGCGCAGAGCAACGGGATGAAGCCGGTGACCGAGCGCGGGCTGCTCGAGTGCGACTACGGCAGCTGGACCGGGCAGGACCTCAAGACGCTCGCCAAGCAGGAGCTCTGGCGCACGGTGCAGGCGCACCCGAGCGCCGTGGTGTTCCCCGACGGCGAGTCGATGGCCGACATGGCTGCGCGCTCCATCTCCGCCGTACGGCGGTGGGACGCGAAGGTCACGGAGGAGCACGGCCCCGACGCGGTGTGGGTCGCGGTGAGCCACGCCGACGTGATCAAGGCGATCCTGGCCGACGCGCTGGGCATGCACCTCGACGCGTTCCAGCGGCTGGTCGTGGACCCGGCGTCGCTGTCGGTGGTGCGCTACACGCCGCTGCGGCCGTTCGTGGTGGCGATGAACTCCACTGCCGGCGACCTGTCCCACCTCAAGCCCCGGGCGCGCCGTTCCAAGCGCCGCAAGGTCGGCAGCGACGCGGCCGTGGGCGGGGGCGTGGGCTCCGGCTCGGCCGGTTCCCGTGCTGCGGACGGTGGGACTGAGCGCCCTGGATCCCGGGCATAGGCTCCCTGCCATGGCATCGGTGATCCACAGCTTCGACCCGCCGGAGCGGTTCGTCGCGGGCACGGTCGGACCGCCCGGACAGCGGACATTCTTCCTGCAGGCGCGCTCCGGTGCCCGGATCACCACGGTCGCGCTCGAGAAGCAGCAGGTGCAGGTGCTCGCCGAGCGGATCGACGAGCTCCTCGACGAGCTGCTGCGCGCCGACGAGGGCACGAAGACCATCCCCGCCGTGTCGCCGGTCGCGCTCGAGGACAACGCGCCGCTCGAGCAGCCGATCGACGAGGAGTTCCGGGCCGGCACGATGACGCTGTCGTGGGACGCCCACGACGAGCGGGTCGTGGTCGAGGTCTTCCCGTTCACCGAGGAGTCGGTGGTCGAGCCCGGCACCCCCGAGGAGGAGATCGACGAGCCGGAGCCCGAGGAGGTCCTCGTCGTCCGGCTGCCGCCGGGCATGGCCCGGGCGTTCAGCAAGCGCGCTCAAGCGGTCGTGGGCGCGGGGCGTCCGTCCTGCCCGTTCTGCGGGGGCCCGGTCGACCCGTCGGGCCACCTCTGCCCGCGGGCCAACGGGTTCCGCCGTACCGCATCGGCCTGAGCCGGCGATGGACACGTCGCCGGACACCGCCGCGGCCCTGCTCGACGGCGAGGTGACGATCGAGGGCCGGATCATGCCCGCGTCCAACGCGACCTTCTTCGGCCGGGTGATGTCGTCGTCGGGGCCGGTGCCCTGCGTCTACAAGCCGGTCTCCGGTGAGCGGCCGCTGTGGGACTTCCCCGACGGCACGCTGGGCCGCCGGGAGGTGGCGGCGTACCTCGTCTCCGAGGCGTTGGGCTGGGACGTCGTGCCGCCGACGGTGCTGCGCGACGGGCCGGCCGGGCTCGGCATGGTGCAGGCCTGGCGCGAGCCCGACACCTCGCAGGACCCGGTCGACCTGGTGCCGGCCGGCACCTGCCCCGAGGGATACCTCCACGTGCTCGACGCCTTCGACCAGCGCGACCGGCCGATCTCGCTGGTGCACGAGGACTCCGTGCCACTGCGCCGGATGGCGGTCTTCGACATCGTCGTGAACAACGCCGACCGCAAGGGCGGGCACGTGCTGGCCATGCCCGACGGGCACCGGCACGGGGTAGATCACGGCGTGACCTTCCACGTCGACGACAAGCTGCGCACGGTGCTGTGGGGCTGGGCCGAGCGACCGCTGGCCGAGGAGGACGCCGACGGGGTACGGCGGCTGCTCGACGCGGTCGCGACCACCCCGAGCCCGCTGCGGACGCGGCTCGACGAGCTGCTCTCCGGACACGAGGTCGAGGCGCTGGAGGGGCGCTGCGAGTGGCTGCTGGCGTTCGGCCGGATGCCGATGCCGTCGGGGGAGTGGCCGGCCATCCCGTGGCCCGCGTTCTGAGCCCGCCCTGACCGGTTGGTTACGCTTCCCGACATGCGCGCGTGGACCGGTCCGGACCTTCCCGACCCCGCCGGACTGCCTCCGGCACCGCAGGTCCGGGTCCACGACACCGCCACCCGCCAGGTCGTGACGACCGCCCCGGACGACGGGACCGCCCGGCTGTACGTCTGCGGCATCACGCCGTACGACGCGACCCACCTCGGGCACGCCGCGACGTACGTCGCCTTCGACCTGCTCAACCGCGCCTGGCGCGCCGCCGGCCACGACGTCCGCTACGTCCAGAACGTCACGGACGTCGACGACCCGCTGCTCGAGCGCGCCAACGCCACGGGTGTCGACTGGGAGGAGCTCGCCGAGCGGGAGACCGAGCTGTTCCGCACCGACATGGAGGCGCTGCGGGTGCTGCCGCCGGCGAAGTACGTCGGGGCCGTGGAGTCGATCCCGGTCGTCGTCGAGCTCGTGCAGCAGCTGCGCGACCGCGGCTTCGTCTACGACGTCGAGGGCGACCTCTACTTCGCGGTGCACTCCGACCCGCGCTTCGGCCAGGTCTCGCGTCTCGACGAGGAGCGGATGGTCGAGCTGTTCGGCGAGCGCGGCGGCGACCCCGACCGGGCCGGCAAGAAGCACCCGCTCGACTGCCTGCTGTGGCAGGCCGAGCGCCCCGGCGAGCCCGCGTGGGACAGTCCGCTTGGTCGTGGCCGGCCGGGCTGGCACGTGGAGTGCAGCGCGATCGCGCTGACCCACCTGGGTGAGTCGTTCGACGTCCAGGGCGGCGGCGACGACCTGATCTTCCCGCACCACGAGATGAGCGCCTCCGAGGCGCAGGCCGCCTTCGACGGGCTGACCTTCGCCAAGGCCTACGCCCACGTCGGCATGGTCGGCTACCAGGGCGAGAAGATGTCGAAGTCCAAGGGCAACCTCGTCCTGGTGTCCAAGCTGCGCGAGGACGGCGTCGACCCGATGGCGATCCGGCTCGCACTGCTGCGCCACCACTACCGCGACACGTGGGAGTGGACCGACGCCGACCTGTCCTCGGCCGAGGACCTGCTCGCCACGCTCCGCGAGGCGGTGGCCGCCGGCGACGGCGCGCCCACGTCCGGCCTGGTCGAGAAGGTCCACAGCGCGCTCGCCACCGACCTCGACGCCCCGACCGCGGTCACGGCGCTCCGCGACTGGGCCTGGGCCACCCGCGACGGCGACCGCTCCGAGCCCGGCGCCGGCGACGTCGTACGACGCCTGGCGGACGCCTCGCTGGGCCTGCTGCTCTAGTCGTTGCCGGACTCGCGGCGCTTGAGGTAGCGCTCGAACTCCCGCGCGATGGCCTCGCCGCTCGCCTCGGGCAGCTCGGCGGTGTCGCGGGTCTCCTCGAGGGCCCGGACGTAGTCGCCGATCTCCTCGTCCTCCTCGGCGAGCTCGTCGACGCCGCGCTCCCAGGCGCGGGACTCCTCGGGCAGGTCGCCGAGCGGGATGCTGATCTCGAGCAGGTCCTCGAGCTGGCCGACGAGCGCGAGGGTGGCCTTCGGACACGGCGGCTGCGCGACGTAGTGGGGCACGGCCGCCCAGTAGGACACCGCCGGAATGTCGAGCTGGGTGCAGGCGTCCTGGAAGACCCCGACGATGCCGGTCGGGCCCTCGTAGTTGGACTGCTCGAGCTTGAGCTTGTCGATCAGCTCCGGCTCGGTGGCGGTGCCGGTCACCGGGATCGGCCGGGTGTGCGGGGTGTCGGCGAGCAGCGCACCCAGCGTCACCACGATCTCGGCGCCCAGCTCGTCGGCGGCGGCCAGCAGCTCGGCGCAGAACTGGCGCCAGCGCATGTTGGGCTCGATGCCGCGCAGCAGGATCACGTCGCGCAGCGCACCCGGGGGTGACGCGACGGCGAGCTGCGTGGACGGCCAGGTGATCCGGCGGTGGCCCTGCTCGTTGGTGCCCACGACCGGCCGGTTCATCTGGAAGTCGTAGAACTCCTCGGGGTCGATCGCCGCGACGACGCGGGCGTTCCACACCTTCATCAGGTGGTCGACGACCGACGAGGCGGCGTCGGCGGCGTCGTTCCACCCCTCGAACGCGGCGATGAGGATGGGGGAGCGCAGCTCCGGCACCTCTTCGATCTCGATCACCCGATCAGCCTAGACCGCGGCCCGCCCGCGTCCCGGCAGGTGTGCGGAGATGGGTCGGCGCGGCACCCCGCTGACGACGTTTCGCCATATTGTGAGACGGTGGTATCACCCTGCGGTATGTCTCGCGAGCCGCTCGTCCGGCGTGCCTACGCTGACGAGCCCGCCCAGTTCCGCTCGAAGTCCGCTCGAAGTCCGCTCAAGTCCGCCTGAAGCCCCACCCCGTCCCCGAGGAGTCCCGTGCCCGACACCGACGCCGTCCGGCCCGACGCCACCGAGGAGCTCACCTCGGTGCTGCGCGAGCGGATCCTGGTGATGGACGGCGCCATGGGCACCCTGATCCAGAGCCACGGGCTGGGGGAGGCCGACTACCGCGGCGAGCGGTACGCCGACCACCCGTACGACCTCAAGGGTGACTCCGACGTGCTCTCGGTGACCCGCCCCGACGTGATCACCGACATCCACCGCGCCTACCTCGCCGCCGGGGCGGACATCATCTTCACCAACACGTTCACCGCCTCGTCGATCTCGCAGCTCGACTACGGGCTCCAGGACGAGTGCTACGAGATCAACCGCGCCGCCGCGTCGCTGGCCCGGGCCGCGGCCGACGAGGCGAGCACCCCCGACAAGCCCCGGTACGTCGCCGGCTCGATCGGCCCGACCAACCGGACCGCCTCGATCTCCCCGGACGTCAACGACCCGGGCGCCCGCAACGTGACCTTCGAGGAGCTCGTGGCGGCGTACCTCGAGGAGGCCCAGGGCCTCGTCGACGGCGGCGTCGACCTGCTGCTGGTCGAGACGATCTTCGACACCCTCAACGCCAAGGCGGCGATCTTCGCGCTCGAGACGCTCTTCGAGGAGCGCGGCCGTCGCTGGCCGGTGATCATCTCCGGCACGATCACCGACGCCAGCGGCCGCACGCTGTCGGGGCAGACCACTGAGGCGTTCTGGAACTCCATCCGCCACGTCCGTCCCCTGGCCGTCGGCCTCAACTGCGCGCTCGGCGCGAAGGACCTGCGCCCCTACGTGCAGGAGCTGTCCCGGCTCGCCGACTGCTTCGTCTCCTGCCACCCCAACGCCGGGCTGCCCAACGCGTTCGGGGAGTACGACGAGACGCCGGACGACATGGCCGAGGTGCTCGGCCAGTTCGCCGCGGACGGCCTGGTCAACATCGTCGGGGGCTGCTGCGGCACCACCCCTGACCACATCGCGGCCATCGCGACCGCGGCCAAGGGCGTCGAGCCACGGGTGCCGGTCACGCACGAGGAGCCGGTGCTGCGGCTGTCCGGGCTGGAGCCGCTGAACATCGACAAGGACTCGCTCTTCGTCAACGTCGGCGAGCGCACCAACATCACCGGCTCGGCCCGGTTCCGCCGGCTGATCAAGGAGGGCGACTACGCCACCGCGCTGTCCGTCGCCCGGCAGCAGGTCGAGAGCGGCGCGCAGGTCATCGACATCAACATGGACGAGGGGATGATCGACGGCGTCGCCGCGATGGACCGCTTCGTCAAGCTGGTCGCCTCCGAGCCCGACATCAGCCGCGTGCCGCTGATGATCGACTCCTCCAAGTGGGAGGTCATCGAGGCCGGGCTGCGCTGCGTGCAGGGCAAGCCCATCGTGAACTCCATCTCCCTCAAGGAGGGCGAGGAGAAGTTCGTCGAGCAGGCCCGGCTGTGCCGTCGCTACGGCGCCGCCGTCGTGGTGATGGCCTTCGACGAGGACGGCCAGGCCGACAACCTCGAGCGCCGCAAGGCGATCTGCCGCCGCGCCTACGACATCCTCGTCGAGAAGGTCGGCCTCCCCGCCGAGGACATCATCTTCGACCCGAACATCTTCGCCGTGGCGACGGGCATCGAGGAGCACGCGGAGTACGGCGTCGACTACATCGAGGCCACCCGCTGGATCAAGCAGAACCTGCCGGGCGCGCTGGTCTCCGGCGGCGTCTCCAACGTGTCGTTCTCGTTCCGGGGCAACAACCCGGTGCGAGAGGCGATCCACGCGGTGTTCCTGTACCACGCCATCCAGGCCGGCATGGACATGGGCATCGTCAACGCCGGCCAGCTCGCCGTCTACGACGAGATCGACGGGCGGCTCCGTGAGCGCATCGAGGACGTCGTACTCAACCGGCGCCCGGACAGCACCGAGCGGCTGCTCGAGATCGCCCCGGAGTACGCCGGCGACGGCAGCCAGCAGGAGGCCGCCGACGAGGAGTGGCGCTCCCTGCCCGTCGCCGAGCGGATCACCCACGCACTGGTGAAGGGCATCGACGAGTTCGCCGAGTCCGACACCGAGGAGCTCCGCCAGGAGATCGCGGCGCGCGGCGGTCGCCCCATCGAGGTCATCGAGGGACCGCTGATGGACGGCATGAACGTCGTCGGCGACCTGTTCGGCAGCGGCAAGATGTTCCTGCCGCAGGTCGTGAAGAGCGCCCGCGTGATGAAGAAGGCCGTCGCCTACCTGATCCCGTTCATCGAGGCCGAGAAGAAGCCTGGTGACGCGGCGGAGAAGAAGGGCACGATCGTCATGGCCACGGTCAAGGGCGACGTGCACGACATCGGCAAGAACATCGTCGGCGTGGTCCTGCAGTGCAACAACTACGAGGTCGTCGACCTCGGCGTGATGGTGCCGGCGCAGAAGATCCTCGACACTGCCCGCGAGGTCGACGCCGACATCGTCGGCCTGTCCGGGCTGATCACGCCGTCGCTGGACGAGATGGTCAATCTCGCCTCCGAGATGGAGCGCCAGGGCTTCGAGATCCCGCTGCTCATCGGCGGCGCGACCACCTCCCGCGCCCACACGGCGGTGAAGGTCGACCCCAAGTACCACGGTCCCGTCGTCTGGGTGAAGGACGCGAGCCGCTCGGTGCCGATCGCCTCGACCCTGCTCCAGACCGACGAGCGGCGTCAGGTGCTGCTCGACGAGGTCAAGGCCGACTTCGACTCGATCCGCACCCGGCACGCGGCGAAGAACCAGGACCGGCCGCTGGTCACGCTCGAGCAGGCCCGCGCCAACCGCACGCCGATCGACTGGTCCGGGTACCAGCCGCCGGCGCCGCGGCAGCCCGGCGTGCACGTGTTCACCGAGTACGACCTGGCCGAGCTGCGCGAGTACATCGACTGGCAGCCGTTCTTCAACGCGTGGGAGATGAAGGGCAAGTTCCCCGACATCCTCAACAACCCGACGACGGGCGAGGCCGCGCGCCGGCTGTACGACGACGCCCAGACGATGCTCGACCGGCTCATCGCCGAGCGCTGGATCGAGGCCCGCGCGGTCGTCGGGCTGTTCCCGGCCAACGCGGTCGGCGACGACATCGAGGTCTACGCCGACGACTCCCGCACCGACGTCCGCACGCGGCTGGTCAACCTGCGGCAGCAGGGCCAGCACCGCGAGGGCGTGCCCAACCGCTCCCTCGGCGACTTCGTCGCCCCCAAGGAGACTGGCCTCGCCGACCACGTGGGCGCGTTCGCCGTCACCGCCGGCCTCGGCACGGGCGAGAAGATCAAGGAGTTCAAGGAGCAGCTCGACGACTACTCCGCGATCCTGCTCGAGTCGCTGGCCGACCGGCTCGCCGAGGCGTTCGCCGAGCGGATGCACGAGCGGGTGCGCAAGGAGTTCTGGGGCTACGCCGACGACGAGCACCTGGCCAACGAGGACCTGATCCGCGAGGCCTACCGCGGCATCCGGCCGGCCCCCGGCTACCCGGCCTGCCCTGACCACACCGAGAAGCTCAAGCTCTGGCAGCTGCTCGACGTCGAGGCCGCCACCGGCATCGAGCTCACCGAGTCGATGGCGATGTGGCCGGGTGCGTCGGTGAGCGGCTGGTACTTCAGCCACCCGCAGTCGCAGTACTTCGTGGTCGGCCGGGTCGGCAAGGACCAGGTCGAGGAGTACGCCGTACGCAAGGGGCAGACTCTCGCCGAGACCGAGCGCTGGCTGTCGCCCAACCTCGGCTACGAGCCGGAGGACTGATCCGCCCGTGAACGCACCCGCCCCGCTGCCGGACGCCGTGCTGTGGGACATGGACGGAACGCTGGTCGACACCGAGCCGTACTGGATCGCCTCCGAGTTCGAGGTGGTCGAGAAGTACGGCGGCAGCTGGAGCCACGAGCTGGCGCTGCAGGTCGTCGGCTTCGACCTGCTGGACGCCGGACGGTTCATCCACCAGCACTCCGGGATCGACGTCGAGCCGTCGGTGATCGTCGAGGAGCTGCTCGACCGAGTCGTGCGCCGCGTCGAGGAGGAGGTCCCCTTTCGCCCCGGGGCCGTCGAGCTGCTCGCCGACCTGAACGCCTCAGGCGTGCGATGTGCGCTGGTGACGATGTCCTACCGGCGCTTCGTGCAGCCGGTCCTCGCCGGGCTGCCGGACGCGTCGTTCGAGGTGATCGTGACCGGTGACGCCGTCACGCAGGGCAAGCCGCACCCCGAGCCCTACCTCAAGGCGGCGGCGATCCTCGGCGTCGACCCGGCCCGCACGCTGGCGATCGAGGACTCCAACACCGGAACACGCTCGGCCGAGGCGGCCGGCTGCACCGTGGTCGTGGTGCCCAACCACGTGCCGGTGCTCGAGGGGGAGCGGCGGGTGTTCGTCGACTCCCTGACCGAGCTGTCCGCCCGGTCCCTGCCGAGCCTGGTCGGGGCCGTACCGGGGTCGTAGTACCACCGTCCAATGGTGCGGACCCCTCCTCCCGGGTGACTCTTGTTTCCACCCACACAGAGGAAAACCCCGGAGGTTCCGATGACTCGCACCCGTCTTTCCACCCCCCACACGGTCGGTGCCGCCCTGGCAGCCGTTCTCGTCGCACCTGTCCTCGTTGCCGCGCCGGCACTCGCGAACGACGACGACATCATCCGAGAAGGCAGCTGCTCGGGCGGCACCGACTGGAAAGTCAAGGCCAGCCCCGAGGACGGCCGCATCGAGGTCGAGGGAGAGATCGACAGCAACCGCAACGGCCAGGTCTGGAAGTGGCGGCTCAAGCACAACGGCAGCGTCACCGCGAAGGGCAAGTCGACCACGCGCGGTCGCAGCGGCTCCTTCGAGGTGCGACGCGTGCTGGTCGACCTGAGCGGCCCCGACACGTTCGTCTTCCGAGCGAAGCACAACGGTGAAGTCTGCCGCGGTTCGGTCACGTTCTGACGCGACTCGCCACGAAGCGAGGCACGACGCCGCAATACTGGCTGCTGCCCGGACCGTCCGGCGCCCGGCAGAGGGGAGGCAGCAGCCAGTGCGGCTCCTGAGGTCTCCCCTCGCGCAGTTCCTGCTCGCCGGCGCGGTGGTCGTCGCGGTCGTCTTCTGGGCGACCGGACGGCTGAGCGGGCAGGCGGCCACGACCGAGGCCATCGACGACGCGCTCGCGACCACGCAGCTGCTGGCCAAGTCGGTCGAGCCGGAGCTACCCAAGGGGCTCGTCGACGGCGACCCCGCCGCCATCGACCACTTCGACCGGACCGTGCTCCAGCGGCTGCTCGTCGACGACGTCCAGCGCATCAAGATCTGGAACAAGGACGGCAGGGTGGTGTACTCCGACGCCACCAAGCTCATCGGCCAGGAGTTCGAGCTCGGCGAGGACGAGTGGGCGGTGCTCACGGGCGGCGGAGAGGACGCGGAGGCGTCGGACCTGTCGAAGCCCGAGAACCGGTTCGAGAAGGGCGAAGGCGGCCTCCTGGAGGTCTACACCCGGATCGTCTCGCCGGAGGGGGAGCCGTTGCTGTTCGAGGTGTACTACTCGGCCGCCGACATCGACGCCCAGCGGGCCGAGGTGTTCGAGGCGTTCCGGCCGATCACGCTCGGCGGCATCGCGGCCCTCGTGCTGGCCGCCGTACCCCTGCTCTGGGTGCTGACCAAGCGCCTCGAGCGCAGCGCCCGCGAGCGCGAGCGGCTGCTGATGGCCGCGATCGACGCCTCCGACGCGGAACGCCGCCGCATCGCGCGCGACCTGCACGACTCGGTCGTCCAGGACCTGGCCGGCACGGCGTTCTCGCTCTCCGCGGCCGCGAAGGCCGGTGGCGCGTGGGGGGAGGAGCTCGCCCGCCTCAGCACCTCGGTGCGCGGCTCGCTGCGCGGACTGCGCTCGCTCCTGGTCGAGATCCACCCGCCCGACCTCAGCACGTCCGGGCTGCGTGCGGCGCTCGAGGACCTCGTCGCGTCGTCCGAGGCCCGCAAGGTGACCAGCGAGGTCGAGACCGGGGACCTCAGCGGTCTCGACGACCGCAGCGCCGCTCTCGTCTGGCGCGTCGCCCAGGAGGCGGTGCGCAACGCCCTGCGGCACTCCGGTGCCTCGCACCTGCGGGTGCGAGTCGACCGGGAGGGCACCGTGACCGTCCTCGAGGTGGCCGACAACGGGAACGGCTTCGACCCCCACGCGACCCGGCCCAGTGCCGACGGCTCGCACTTCGGTCTGCGCGGGCTCGAGAGCCTGGTCCGGGACGCCGGCGGACGCATCGCGGTGCGCTCCGCGCCCGGCGCCGGCACCACCGTCCGGCTGGAGCTGGCATGAGCGACACGATCCGGGTTGTGCTGGTCGACGACCACGCGGTGGTGCGCACCGGGCTGGCCCAGCTGCTCTCCGTGGCCGACGACATCGAGGTCGTGGGCACGGCCGGCGACGGGGCCGAGGCGATCCGGGTGGTCCATGACAAGGCGCCCGATGTCGTGCTGATGGACCTGCAGATGCCGGGCACCGACGGTGTCGAGGCCACCCGCGCCCTCCAGGGCAGCGGCCTGCCGACCCAGGTGCTCGTGCTGACGTCGTTCTCCGACGGCGACCGGATCGTCGCCGCGCTCGACGCCGGCGCGGTCGGCTACCTGCTCAAGGACGCCGAGCCCGACGAGGTCCTCGCCGGCATCCGGGCTGTCTCCCGCGGTGAGTCGCCGCTGCACCCGCGAGCTGCCCGTGCCCTGCTCAGCGCGCGGCGGCCGCAGTCGGCGGCCGGCGATGACGGCGCAGGGACCGTGGACGACCCGGTCGGTGTGCTCACCGACCGCGAGGTGGAGGTGCTCTCGCTGGTGCGCGGCGGGCTGGCCAACAAGCAGATCGCCCGGCGGCTCGGCATCACCGAGCGCACTGTGAAGGCGCACCTGAGCTCGATCTTCCAGCGGCTCGACGTCACCGACCGCACGCAGGCGGCGCTCTGGGCGGAGCGGCACGGGCTCTGAGCCACGTCGCCTTCACCTGGTCGCGTTGGGGCCGGCGTGGCCCTGCTGTGGCCGTGACGAAGCTGTGACGAGCGCGGTAAGGCGTCTTTGACCGTTTTGCTCCGTAGCCCCTGCCCCAGCCGTCACACTCGTCCCAGCTGGGAGGAGGCGGGTGTGCGCGTGCTCAAGAACCCGGTGGCGCAGTTCCTCGCCGCCGGGGTCGTCATCGTGATCGCGGTGGCGCTGGTGTCCGACGTACTCAGCCGACGAGCCGCGGAGCAAGAGGCGATCGCCGACGCGCGCGCCACGACCGAGCTGCTCGCCAAGATCGTTGCGGAGCCGGTGGTGCCCCCCGGACTCGAGTACGGCACCCGCGCGTCGGCTCGTTGGTTCTCCGACGCGGTCGGTGACCGGCTCGACGTCGACAACGTCGAGCGGGTCGTCATCTGGAACGCTGCCGGTCAGGTCGTCTGGTCCGACCGGAAGAACCTGATCGGCGAGAGGTTCACGTTGAGCCACAGCGCCCGCGAGGTGCTGGCCACCGGTCGCTCGGAGGGCGAGCTGGCCGACCTGAGGGAGCCCGACAACCACTTCGAGGTGGCGGACAGCGGGCTGCTCGAGGTCTACACCCGGATCGACGCCGAGAACGAGCCGCTGCTCTTCGAGGTCTACTACGCCGCGGACGACCTCGAGCGCACCACCGCCACCGTGCTGGACGCCTTCCGCCCGATCACCGTCGGCGGGGCGCTGGCGATCGGCCTGCTCACGATCCCGCTGCTGGTCGGGCTCAACCGCCGGCTCCGCCGGTCCTCGGACGCGCGGGAGAAGCTGCTCCGCGCCGCGGTCGACGCCTCCGAGGAGGAGCGCCGCCGGATCGCCCGCGACCTGCACGAGGGTGTGGGCCATCGGCTCCGGGAGGTCGCCGACTCGATCGCACGCGAGGCCGTGGACGAGGCGACCCCGCCCGGCACCGCCCAGCGGTTGCGGGCCGCCGACGACGAGCTCCGGGCCAGCGCGGAGTCGCTGCGCTCGCTGCTGCTCGACATCTACCCGCCCGACCTGTGCGCCGCGCGGCTCGAGGCCGCCCTCGACGACCTCGTCGCTCCGGCCAGCCAGGCCGGTTTCGACGTCAAGCTCGAGGTCGACGACCTCGGCAGCCCCTCGGACGACGCGGTCGCGCTGGTCTGGCGCGTCGCGCGCGAGGGCGTCCGCAACGCCGTTCGCCATGCCCGCGGCTCCGCGCTCGCCGTCAGCGTCCGCCGCGAGCGCTCCGCCCTGGAGCTGCGCGTGGCCGACAACGGGGTCGGGTTCGTGCCTGGGGCGTTCGACCGGGCGGACCGGTTCGGGCTGCGAGGTCTGGAGGACCTCGCCTCGGAGGCCGGAGGCAGCCTGTCGGTGACCTCGGGCCCGGGTCGCGGCACCGTACTGACGCTCCAGGTGCCGTCCGCTTGACCCGCGCCATCGTGCGCCGCGCTCGCTAGTCCAGGTCCTCGTCGGTGAGGCCGTCGCCGGCCTCCTCCAGCTCGGCCGGCGGTTCGGGCGGAAGCGGCGGCGGGGTGCCGCCCCATGCCGGGCAGATCGCCTGGTGGGAGCAGTAGCCGCACATGGGGCTGCGGTTGGGCCGCCAGTCTCTGGTCTCGCGGGCCAGCGCGATGGCCGCCCAGATCGCCTCGACCTTGCGCTCGGTGGCGAGCAGGTCCTGCTCGTCGGGGGAGTAGCGCAGCACCTCGCCGTTGCCGAGGTAGATCAGCTGCAGCATCGCCGGGACGACCCCGCGCGTGCGCCACACGACGAGCGCGTAGAACTTCATCTGGAACAGTGCGCGCGCCTCGTAGCCCTCGTGCGGCGACCGACCCGTCTTGTAGTCGACGACCCGGATCCGCCCGTCGGGCGCGACGTCGAGCCGGTCGATGAACCCGCGCAGCAGGAGCTTGGAGTCGAGCAGGCTCTCGACGTACAGCTCCCGCTCGGCCGGCTCGAGCCGGGTGGGGTCCTCGAGCGTGAAGTAGGCGTCGAGGGATGCCCGGCAGGACGCCAGCCAGGCGCCGATCTCCGGACCCTCGGGCCCGAACATCTCGGCGATCTCCGGCTCGACCTCGAGGACCTTCTCCCACGACGGCTGGACCAGGTCGGCGGCGCGGGCGGGTGTGCGCTCGCCGGCCGGCAGGTCGAAGAGGTCCTCGAGCACCTTGTGCACCACGGTGCCGCGCACCGCGTCGGGCGACGGCCGCTCGGGGAGCCGGTCGATCGTGCGGAAGCGGTAGAGCAGCGGGCACGTCACGAAGTCGCCCGCACGGCTGGGCGACAGCGAGCCGAGGACGTTGACCCCGTCCACGACGGTGCGAGCGGGGCCGCCCTCCGCAGGGCGCTCGTCCAGCTCGGTGTCCATGGCGCCGACCCTAGGCGACGGCACGGACAGTTCCGGTCCCTGCCCACGCCGCCCCGGGCCCGTCCCGCGCCTGCCAAAGGCCCGGCAGGGCGCCGCCCGGGATAGTTTGGAGGTGTGACCGAGACCCAGCACCCCTCCCGGCCGCCGGGCACCCTGAAGATCGGCGAGATCGGCGGCGTCGACGTGCTGGTGCGCTCGTCGTGGCTGGTCGTGGCCGCGCTGATCTCGTTCATGCTGGCTCCCGCCATCGAGGCGGTCGAGCCGGGCATCGGCAACGGCAAGTACATCGCCGGCGTCGCGTTCGCCGTACTCCTGTACCTCTCCGTGCTGCTTCACGAGATGTCGCACGCGCTGATGGCCAAGCGCTTCGGCCTGCCGGTGCGGTCGATCACGCTGCACTTCCTGGGCGGCGTCACCGAGATCGAGGGCGAGCCCGACACACCCGGCCGCGAGTTCGGCGTCTCGGTCGTCGGCCCGATCACGTCGATCGGCGTCGGCGTGCTGTTCCTGCTGCTGCACCCTGTCGTCCCCGACGGTCTGCTCCGCCTGGCCGTCGACGCGCTCGCCGGCGCCAACCTCGTCGTCGGCGTGCTCAACCTGGTGCCGGGGCTCCCGCTCGACGGCGGCCGCGTCCTGCGCGCCGCGGTCTGGGGCGTCACCGGCAACCCGCACCGCGCCACGATCGTCGCCGGCTGGTGCGGCCGCATCGCAGCAGGCCTGGTCTTCGTCTTCCCGCTCTTGCAGCAGCCGCTCCTCGGCCGGCCGACGATCCTCACCGACTACGTCCTTGCATTCGTGATCGCGATGTTCCTGTGGACCGGCGCGACCCAGGCGATCGTGTCCGCCAAGGTGCGCAGCCGGCTGCCCGCGCTCCGGGCCCGCCAGCTGGCGCGCCGGGCGGTCGCCGTACCCCACGACCTGCCGCTCTCGGAGGCGGTACGCCGGGCGCAGGAGGCGCAGGCCGGCAGCATCGTCGTGCTCGGCGTCGACGGCGACGTCACCGGGATCGTCAACGAGGCCGCGGTGCTCGCCACGCCGGAGGACCGGCGGCCGTGGATCGCGGTCGGCTCGGTGGCGCGCACGGTGGAGCCGGGCCTCCAGCTCGACGCCGACATCGCCGGCGAGCCGCTGATCCGGGCGATGCAGCGCACGCCCGCCACCGAGTACCTCCTGCGCGAGCGCGACGGCACGGTCTACGGCGTGCTCGTCACCGACGACGTCGACCGCGCGTTCGCCGCGACCACGTGAGAGCTGGGTGGCCCGACCTTTGTAGGGTCGGCGCGTGCCCGCCAACCCCGACGACCACGAAGACCTCACCCGCTGGTCGGGTGTCCACCGCGGCCCGCTCCGCGCAGGGGAGTGGGTCCGGCTCACGGACCAGAAGGGCCGGCGCCACAACATCTGCCTGGAGCCCGGCAAGCGGTTCTTCTCCAACAAGGGCCACCTCGACCACGACGAGCTGATCGGCCGCGACGAGGGCTTCACGGTCACCTCGTCGGCCGGCGGCGAGTACCTGGTCTTCCGCCCGCTGCTCAGCGAGTACGTCGTGTCGATGCCGCGCGGCGCGGCGGTGGTCTACCCCAAGGACGCCGCGCAGATCGTCGCGATGGCCGACATGTTCCCGAGCGCCCGCGTCGTCGAGGCCGGTGTCGGCTCCGGCGCGCTGACGTGCTCGCTGCTCCGCGCCATCGGCCCGCAGGGGACGCTGTCGTCGTACGAACGCCGCCAGGAGTTCGCGGACGTCGCCCAGCAGAACGTCCGACAGTTCTTCGGCGGCGACCACCCCGCCTGGCGGCTCACCGTCGGCGACCTCGTCGAGGCGATGGCCGAGGAGGACGGCACCGTCGACCGGGTCGTGCTCGACATGCTCGCGCCGTGGGAGTGTGTCGAGCGGGTCGCGCGGGCGCTCGCGCCCGGCGGGATCATCTGCGCGTACGTCGCCACCACCACCCAGCTCGGCCGGTTCGTCGAGACCGTTCGGGCGCACGGCGGCTTCACCGAGCCGCAGCCCTGGGAGACGCTGGTCCGCGACTGGCACGTCGAGGGGCTGGCCATCCGGCCGGGGCACAAGATGATCGGTCACACCGGTTTCCTGGTGACCGCGCGGCGGATGGCCCCGGGGGAGACCGCCCCCGTGAAGAAGCGGCGCCCGGCGCCGGGGGCGTACGGCGTCGACTACTCCGGGCCGCGTCCGGCGGGGTTGCCGCCGACCGTCGCCGACGAGCCGTACGACGACTAGACGGGCCGCGACCGGCGCGTCTGAACCGAAACGAAAAGGTAACCGACACAAGAAGCCATCCGGCTTCAAAAGCTTCGCCCCGCGAGTAGGGTCGAAAGCGTCACGAAACCTACGTTTGCGGAGGTGACGGTCGTGACTGGATCGGAGAACGCCGAGCGCGGGCGTCGCACGCCCGAGGAGCTGGAGACGCAGATCGGCTACCTCGAGGCCGAGGTGGGAGAGCTGCGTCGCCGCCTCTCGGAGAGCCCGGTCCACTCCCGCGCGCTCGAACAGCGACTGGCCGAGACCCAGCGGTCGCTGGCCGGTGTCACCGCGCAGAACGAGCGGCTGGCGCAGACCCTCCGTGAGGCGCGCGACCAGATCATGACGCTGAAGGAGGAGGTCGACCGGCTCGCCCAGCCGCCGGCCGGCTTCGGCACGTTCCTCAACCGCAACGAGGACGACTCCATCGACGTGTTCACCGGCGGCCGCAAGCTGCGCGTCAACGTCAGCCCGTCCGTCGACCTCGACTCCCTGCGCCGCGGCCAGGAGGTCATGCTCAACGAGGCCCTCAACGTCGTGGCCGCGCTCGACTTCGAGCAGGTCGGCGAGGTCGTGATGCTCAAGGAGATCCTCGCCGACGGCGAGCGCGTCCTGGTGATCGCCAACGCCGACGAGGAGCGCGTCGTACGCCTCGCCGAGCCGCTCCTGAACCAGACCCTGCGCGCCGGCGACTCGCTGCTGCTCGACACCCGGTCCGGCTACGCCTACGAGCGGGTGCCGAAGTCCGAGGTCGAGGAGCTCGTGCTCGAAGAGGTCCCCGACATCGACTACGCGAGCATCGGCGGCCTCAAGAACCAGATCGACCAGATCCAGGACGCCGTCGAGCTGCCGTACCTCTACCCGGAGCTGTTCAAGGAGCACGAGCTCAAGCCGCCGAAGGGCGTGCTGCTCTACGGCCCGCCCGGCTGCGGCAAGACGCTGATCGCCAAGGCCGTCGCCAACAGCCTGGCGAAGAAGGTCGCGGCGCGCACCGGTCAGGAGGGGAAGTCCTACTTCCTCAACATCAAGGGCCCCGAGCTGCTCAACAAGTACGTCGGCGAGACCGAGCGGCACATCCGCCTGGTGTTCCAGCGGGCACGGGAGAAGGCCTCGCAGGGCACGCCGGTCATCGTGTTCTTCGACGAGATGGACTCGCTGTTCCGCACGCGCGGGTCGGGCGTGTCCTCCGACGTCGAGAACACCATCGTCCCGCAGCTGCTCAGCGAGATCGACGGCGTGGAGACGCTGGAGAACGTCCTGGTCATCGGCGCCTCCAACCGCGAGGACATGATCGACCCCGCGATCCTGCGGCCGGGCCGGCTCGACGTGAAGATCAAGATCGAGCGCCCCGACGCCGAGTCCGCGAGGGACATCTTCTCCAAGTACCTCACGCCGACGCTGCCGCTGCACGCCGACGACCTGGCGGAGTTCGGCGGTGACCGCGAGGCCTGCGTGCAGGCGATGATCCAGCGCACCGTCGAGCGGATGTACACCGAGAGCGAGGAGAACCGCTTCCTCGAGGTGACCTACGCCAACGGCGACAAGGAGGTCCTGTACTTCAAGGACTTCAACTCCGGCGCGATGATCCAGAACATCGTCGACCGGGCCAAGAAGATGGCGATCAAGGACCTGCTGGACAACGACCAGAAGGGCCTCCGGGTCAGCCACCTCCTCCAGGCCTGTGTGGACGAGTTCAAGGAGAACGAGGACCTGCCCAACACCACCAACCCCGACGACTGGG